>JAOACM010000013.1 GCA_026417845.1 Planctomycetota bacterium
GCAATCCCAAATGGCTGTATGAGCCCGCTGAGGAGACAGCCAAGAAGATCAGGGACGCGGGCCTCGACATACCTAACCTGGCCACGTATCTGCGTTGCGACGCTCCGGACGATGCCATCCGGATGGCGGCGGAGACGGCCGCCAGGATGGGGGTTCCGTCATTCAGATGCGGACCGCTTGGAAGGCCCGGTCCGGCGGAGAAATTTGATGACGTCCTGAAAAGGTGCATTGAACGGTTTCGGGCGGTGATTGAGATATGCCGTCCGTTCGGCGTCAGGCCGCTCATCGAATGCCACCCCGGCCACATAGCACCCTCGGCCAGCGCCGCCCGGCGCATATGCGACAATTTCACCCCGGCGGAGATCGGCATAATCCACGATCCAGGCAACATGGTGAACGAGGGCATGGAGGAGTGGGCGATGACCGCAGATATCCTCGGGCCCTACCTGGCCCACGTCCACGCCAAGAACGTAATGCTCTACCCCACGTATCAGAAAGACGACACCGGAACCTTCCTCTGGAAGGGCAGGACGTGCAGGATGAACGAGGGTATCGTCCACTGGCCGACCGTGTTGAAGGGGTTGACGAAGGCTGGCTATGACGGCTGGATATCCAACGAGAACTTCTCGCTGATCGCGCCGATACTGGACCTCCTTCGCGAGGACCTGCGGTACTTCAAGTCGCTCATGGGGAAGGGCTGAGGCTGCGAGGCCGTCGGCCCGCTATGGGACAGCGAACCGTTTGCCGGCGTTCCCTTCCGCAGTCGCGTCCTTATGTCCTGCCGGACGCTACCGGCGTCGTCCTGATGCCTGCCCGGAAACTTTCTGCCGGCCGGGTGGACCCGCTGAGCGCACAACCTGCGTTCAGTACAGGCCTTCAGCGCCTACCCGAAAACTTCCCTCCGGGCAACGGGGCTGGCTGAGCATACAGGCTCCGCGCCGGAGGTTTTCGGGCAGGCTCTCAGGCTGGGAGAAAGGCGGTTGCGTTGTACGTTATCGCGATGGAAGTTCTGACCGCGGCAGGAATGCGTTACCCCAGCCGTACAGAGCGAACGCACAGGTTCGGATCTGCGTTCCCCGCGATTTTTATCCCAGGCGCCTTTCAGAGAGCGCTCGAGGTAAACAGGTGCGTATCCTCTCCGCGACTGACCGCCGCATCCTCTCTGACAGCCGCTCCTCCATATCCACGACGCAACCGGCTCGCTGGGAGATTATTCGGAATAGAGTTCCACCTCGGAGGTCTCCGCCGGCGGGGGAATGTCGGGATCCGCAAGTTCGCGGCCCAGCCGCGCCGCCTCGGCCATCGCCGACGGATGCCTGAGCACCGCGCCGCGTTCGTCCGCCCGGTTGACGAACAGGTTTGCCGCGCATTTCATGTCGAGCACGTCCAGGTAGTATTTCATGGTCAGGCGGACGCAGTCGAACATCTTCCTGCTTCTGGAACCACCGACAGCTATCACCAGAGCGCGCCTGTCGCGTCCGCCGGTCGGGAAAAGGGGCTGCTTCAGAACGTACTTGCGCGACCACAGGCACTGGCAACGGTCTATCATCGCCTTGGCGTGGGCGCAGACCGTCATGAAGAACACCGGCGTGGCGAAGACCAGCCTGTCGGTTTCGATCATCCCGCGGAATACCTGCTGGAAGTCGTCTTCCACCCGGCAGACGCCGGTCCTGTAACAGTGATTGCACTCGACGCACGGCGCGATCCTCTTTTCGCGCAGCGCCACGTATTCGACCCCGGCGCCCGATGCCCTGGCCGCCGCCAGCGCCTCGCGCAACAGGATTTCCGTGTTCCCGTCGCGGCGCGGGCTGGAAGAGATTCCTATCACCTTTATAGCCGGCATCTCCGAGACTCCTCTTTCCGCGCGGCAGCGCACTCCCCTCCCCCTCTCCCCTCGCTCCGAAGGAGGGACGGATAACGGGCCGGGCGGTTGCGCTCCTGCGGGACCTCCTTCTCTGCCTGGCGGACGGGATTACGTCGGGCGTGCCCGGCGGCTATCCAGAAACTCCCGCAGCTTCTCCGTCGTCGGGGCTTCGTTCTCGTCTGCGACGGCGCTCCCTGGCGGCAGTACGTCGCGGATGGAAGCCAGTATATCGCCGGAGGCCCACACGATGTTGCCGCGGCCGCCGTCGCCCCGGAGGAAATGCGGGGAACGGATGTACTCCAGGCTGACGGCGGATACGCCGGGGCATTGTTTGCCGTCGGCCGCATTGGCAAGCATCTCCCATGTTCTTCCGTCGGGAGACCTGCCGCGGAAGGAGCGGGACATCAGGCCGATGCCTCCGACCTCCCTTATCCAGAAGGCGAGCATTCGGAACGCGCCGCAGGAGGGATGGGGAAAGTCCCTGACCGAATGCATGTATATCCTCGACAGGCAGCCGTCAGTCACCTCCGCAGCCGCCTCGTTTATGCCCTTCCACTCCCCCCGCGAGGGATCGAGGCACTGCCCACGTACGACGAGCCGGTACAACGGTTTGTCGGCATCCGACCTTCTCCTGAACGGCATCATATCCGCGCCGAACAGCGCAGCCAGACGCGCCTGCCTGTACGACTTCGACCCGCAAGCCGGTGGCCTTTCGGGGAGCAGGATGCATATCCCCTCTCTCGACGTCGCGCGGCATTCGGTACAGACGACGGCCGGCGCGTCCGGGTCGGCGTCTTCCACTTCGGCGGCCTTCCGCCGTTCCCCGTCCCAGATGGCCGCGGCGGCAAGCTCCGCCGCCGTCTCCTCCGGATCCGAGAAGACCGTCACGCGTACCCGCTTCAGTTTCGGCAGGCTGAAGGCGAGGGCATCAAGTATCTTCTGCCCGATCCCCATGCGGTCGGCCAGACTCTCCGGCGCAGCGCTTCCGCGAAGCGCCCACGGGGGATCGCCAGGCCTCGGCGGGGCCGGCCGGATGCCTGGGGTCCGCTCGACAGCTCCTCTCGCGATCTCTTCGATCAGGCGCGTATCGCCGGGTCGCACGGCCGGGTCGGCGACCTCGATCACCACCCCGAACGCGCGCCCGCCTGCGGATGCGTCTCCGTCCGCGGCGGGCCCCGTCTGCGCGCGCGGGCGCGCGCCTTCGGCCCGGTTCGCGCAGGGACCGGCGACCACCACCTCCGGCGCCCCGATGGATGCGCCTGCCTTAGCGAGGCGCGCCTGAAGGAACGAACCGCGCGGCAGCGGTTCGGCTGCCGGGGGGACGGACCTGACCGTCGCCGCCGTGGCGAATGCCATGCGCAGATCGGGTTTTTTCTCGCGCACCCGGAGGTTCGGGAAGCCTTCCAGCGCCTGGAGAGCCTCCGGAAACGACCCGGCCCGCGCGAAGCGGCCTTCCGCCGCCGCGGGGAAATCCGGAGGGACGGCCGCCGGCGCTCCGAGACCGGCCAACCCCATCACTATCAGCGTCTCGACCGGCCGCAGCGCGCCGAGCGCCACGATGGCGGCGGGCACCTCCCCGGCCAGAAACCGTTTCAGGTCCCGGACGTCTCCGGGAGCGATGCGGCCGTAGATCGTTCCGTACCGCGCCATCATCTGCCCGAAGTATATGCCGCTCGTTTCGCGATCGCCCAGGTTGAACTTCGCCGACTCCAGCCTCGTCCCGCACCTGAAGCACATGAAACCGGCGCGTTCGATCCGCGCGGCCGCCGCTTCGTCGCCGCCCCCACCAGCCAGCAGGACCCAGCCCCTCCGCCACGCCGTGCCCGTGGCCACGCAGCCCCTCAGCGCCGAATCGCTTATGAAGAACCCGCTGCGATCAGGCTGAACGCTCTCGATATACTCCGCCAGCGCCAGGATTTTGTCCAGCAGGCCCCAGGATGTTCCCCGATCCCCGGCCGCCGGCGGTTCCACGCCCGCTTCGATCCCGTCAGGCAGCGCTCCGCCCGAGAGGAGTTTCTCTACTCCGCCATCGCCGATCGCCGCCGGCAGATCCGCGGAAAGCTCCGCCGGGGCCGGCGGCTGTTCGCCAAACAGCGCCGTTGCCAGGGGGCACGCATACGCGGACCCTTCGAATGCTCCGGCCCGCTCCGGCGCCAGCGCCACCAGTTTTTCCACAGCACCCCTTAAATCCATCCCCGTTCCTCTCCACGCCTGACCGCGCCTCCGCCTTCGCTTGCAGCGCGTTGCGCGCTCCGCGAATATTTATTGCGACGGCGCGGACAAGCGATGATAACCGGTCTTCGCGGCGGAAGCGAGAGGAGCACAGTTATGGTTAAAAGAGCGGTCAGGGGAAAGGATGAGGGAAAAGCAAGGAGGAAGAAGGTGGCGGGCGCGGGCAGCAATGCCGGTTCCGGCCCGGAGGCGGCCGCGGGCGTCGGCGCTGGACCCGGCGCGGCGCCGGCCGTCGTCGGACGGGTAGAGTTGACCTCCCGCGAACGCTTCGCCCTCATGTACAGGCACAAGGAGGCCGATCGCGTCCCGATCATAGATTCGCCATGGGGCCCGACCGTTGAGAGATGGAGGCGGGAGGGGCTTCCGGAGGGCGCGGGCGTTGGCGAATTCCTGGGCTTCGATCTGACCGCCGGCATCGGCGTGGACAACAGCCCCCGTTACGAGGAGAGGGTCATCGAAGAAACGGAAGAATACAGGATAACCGTCTCCAAGTGGGGAGCTACGATGAAAAACTGGAAGCACAAGGCCTCCGTGCCGGAATTCATAGATTTCACGATCAAGGACAGGAAGTCGTGGGAGGAAACCAAAAAGCGCATGACGTTTTCCGGGGATCGCGTCAACTGGGAACGCCTGCAGAAGAACTACAGGAGTTGGCGCGAGAGAGGCGCGTGGATCGCGGCGCACGGATGGTTCGGGTACGACGTGTTCGCCAGCTGGCACGTCGGGACCGAACGCATGCTCCAGGCAATGATCGAAGACCCCGAATGGTGCATGGATATGTTCGGCACCGCCTTGGACCTTGATCTCAAGCTTCTGGACATGGTCTGGGACAAGGGTTACCAGTTCGACTGCCTGGAATTTCCTGACGATCTGGGTTATCGCAACGGGCTTCTGTTTTCGCCGAATACGTACCGCGAAGTTCTGAAGCCTTTTCACAAAAAGGCCTGCGACTGGGCCCATGCGAAGGGCGCCGTCGTGATGCTCCATTCGTGCGGCAACATCACGAAGCTGATACCGGACCTGATCGACGCCGGCTTCGACGGCCTGAACCCACTGGAGGTCAAGGCCGGGATGGACCTCCTGGCCATCAAGAAGGAGTATGGAGACAGGCTGGTACTTCAAGGCGGCATAGACGCGCGCAAAATGAAGGACGGGGCGGCAATAGAAGAGGAGATCCGGACGAAGCTTCCGGAGGCGAAGAAAGGCGGGGGCTACATCTTCCATTCCGATCATTCGCTGTCGAGCGACATAAGTCTCGGCGATATGTGCCGCGTGGTGGCGCTGGCGAGGTGGTACGGAAGCTACTCGCGCTGAGCCATCCGCACAAGAGCCTGTCCCAAAACCTCTGGACGGTCGGACATGCCGCCGCGGAGGCCTTGGACCGCCGGGGAAGTTGATTGTTTGCCGCCCTCCTAATGCTGGGACATGGCGGATGGAGCGCATTCGCTAGTGGCGCGCTGTTGTCGCTCCGGTTCGCGCGCGCCACCAGTAGCAGCCGTTGCCTGAGAGCGGCGAGCAGCTACCCGGGGGAAGTTTATGGGTCAGGCTCTCAGGGGTCGAGGCGGGCCGCTTTTCCGACAGGGGTTTCTCGATGGACTCTGAGAAACAGGGGATTGAATAATGCACGGATCCAAGACCGGTTCCAAGCCGAAGGTGGAGATATTCACGGATGGAGGGTGCGACCCCAATCCAGGCCCGGGGGGCTGGGCCGCCATCCTCAAATGCCCCGCGATGGGCTTAGAGAAGGAGATATCCGGGGCCGAGAACGACACAACCAACAACCGCATGGAGCTGACCGCCGTCATAGAGGCCCTGTCGGCTCTGAAGGTTCCCTGCGAAGTCACCATCGTAACGGATTCGCGCTATCTGGCCGATGCCTTCAAGGCCAGGTGGATAGAAAAGTGGAAACGCAATGGCTGGAAGACGGCCGCCAAGACACCTGTGAAGAACCAGGACCTCTGGATGCGCCTCGACGAGTTGTGCCGCAGACATTCGGTCGAGTGGGTCTGGACCGAGGGGCACGCGGGACATCCGGAGAACGAGCGCTGCGACCGCATGGTCAGGGAAGCGCGGGAAAGGCGGTCGGCTGGAGATGCCCGGGGCAGAGATCGGCATTAAGCACCTATCTAAAAACCTTCAGTTTGGCAACTTTTCCTTCAGGCGAGACCTTGGAAGGCATCGCATGCCGTCATATAACCTCTTGTCAATACATTAGTTGCGTTCTTTGATAGAACTTTGCCGGAGTACAGATTGGGATGGCAGAGCAAGCGCAACTCGCTCGTCCCATAACCCCTTTTCTGCAAAAGGGTTGCACGATAGCGCCAGCCAAAACTTGCCAAACTCGAGTTTTGATGTTCGGATAGGCGCTGGGTTACTATATGTTGGGTCTAACATGGCAGTTGGTGCTATATATATGGATATAAAGGACATGGCTTATCTGCTTCCGGAGCGGGCATAAGTTCGCAACTAGTTGAGGGAGTCTCTTGCGGCGGAGGTTCCCTGGAGCCGATATTTTACGGATTCCGTCATATTTCAGGGAACTTTTGCGAGGCGTGAGCAACCTACCTGTTGGAGAAGCCGCCGATGCGAACGACGGAGCTGATGATCGAGGCGATAAAACTTTACCGGCAGGAAAAAGCCGAGCGCTATCTGGAGGAGTTCTGGCGGCTGGTGGAGCGGCGGAGGGCGGATCTTCTGAACCAGGCCTTCGTGCTGCTGGGCAACATCGAGGATGCGGAGGACGTCGTGCAGGAGACGCTGCGCGTGACTTTTTCCAGGCTGGACAGCCTGCGCGACCTGACGGCCCTGACCCGCTGGATGCGCGCCGTGAACCGCAAGATAGCGCTCTATGTGTTGCGGAAGAGGCGGCTTGAGCGGAAGGCGACGAAGCGGCTGGAGGCGATGCGCGTCGGGGAGGAATCGGACGGCGGGGGGGCTCCGGAAGCGGGGGAGGCGGACGCGCGCGAGGCGGTGATGCTGGCGGTGGACGCGCTTCCCGATCCGCTCAGGGAAGTGGTCGCGCTCAGGTATCTGGAGGGGCTGTCCTGCGAGGAAATGGCGGAGCGGATCGGCGTGCCCGTGGGGACGATAAAGAGCCGCATGTTCCGCGCCGACAAGCTGTTGCAGAGGCGGCTGAAAGGGATCCTGCGGAGAACCGGAGGAGATGCCGTGCCGGCGGGAACGCGCGGACCGACGTCCGGGGCGGAAGCCGTCCGCGGAGAAGCGGTCCCGACGGGTGGGGACATCGCGCCGGCCGGAGCAGCCGGGCAGGAAGGAGGTCCTCATGAATCTGCAGATTGAAGAGTGTTCGCAGGCTGGAGTGCTCATGAGGGCCTACATCGAGGATCGCCTGGCGGCGGACGAGCGCGCGGCGATGGAGGATCACCTGCGCGGCTGCGCGGCGTGCCGCGAGAGGCTTCAGCGCCAGACCGCCTACATAAGGCTTATGGCTGAGGCCTACGAGGGACGCCGCGTCCCGCCGCGATTCAAGACGCCCGAGGCGGGGATAATCCGCGAGACGAGGTTCGCCGGGCTGGCGGAGGCGGCCGCCGCGGACGTGGAGGCCGGAGAAAGCGACGAAAAGATACTGTCGGAGCTGGAGGAGGAGCGGCCGCCGGAACCTCCGCCGCTCGAACCGGATGAGGAGGCCACTTGGCAGGAGCGCCTCGGCTCGGCCCCGTGGTGGATCATATCCGGCGTATTCCACGGGCTCCTGCTGCTCCTGCTGGGCCTGCTGAGCATGATCGTGTTGAGGGACGCCTCACAAGAGACAGTGATAACCACCGACCTGACGAAGGCCAGGCCGCCTGAATTCGACGAAAAGAAGCCGCGGGACGTCTTCCGCAACCTCGTACCGGCGCCGACGGAAACGCCTTCCGAGGTCGAGCATCCGGTCGTCCCCCACGAAAAGGTGGAAGACGTCTCCCACAACGAGACCGAGGACAACATGGACTCGCGCACGGCAAGGGGCGATCCCAACGCGATATCGGACCTCCCGCTTGGAGGACTGGGGACCAGCGCCGCGCTGGGTCTGGGCGGCGGGGGCGCCGGCTGCTACGGACAGAGGAGCGGCGGCGGCAAGAAACGGGCGCTCGCGGCGGGGGGCGGGGGGAAGGCCACGGAATCCGCCGTGGAGGCGGCGCTGCGCTGGCTGGCCAGGCATCAGGAGAAGGAAGGTTACTGGGACGCCGACAAGTACCTCGACAACAAGGCGGTCCGCTGGGGCGGCGAGATAGGAATGTTCTCGAGGTTCGATACTGGCGTCACGGGGCTGGCGGCCCTCGCCTTCCTCGGCGCCGGCCATTCGCTGAAGGCCGGCCAGTACCGCAAGAATGTACAGAATGCCATAGCATGGCTGATCGCCCAGCAGGGGCCCGACGGCGACTTTACCGCAAAGGTCAAGCCGTGCCATTCCCTGGTTACATACTACTGCCACTGCATAGCCACGCTGGCGTGCGCCGAAGCACTCGCTATGAACGGCGGCCGCGACTGGATGGATACCGGCGAGGGAGGGAACGGAGCGGGGTTGCGCGAGGCGGTAACGAAGGGCGTCGAGCTGATACTCAGATGGCAGGCGGCCAACAAGTCCGGCGGCTGGACCTACTATCCGCCCTTCGAGGTGACTGACGCGACGGTCAGCGGCTGGGCCATCATGGCGCTCAAGTCGGCCAAGCTGGCCGGCATACAGGTCCCGCTCGACAGCTTCGTCAAGGCGAGCGATGCCGTGCTCAAGTGCACCGTTATCGAAAAGGACAAGGGATCCTACGGGATGGCCCACACGGGCTACCTGCGGGCCAACAATCACATGTTCAATAGCAGGGGTTACGCGATCACCGCCGCCGCGGCGGTAATCCAGCAGTTCTGCGGCGCTGACAGGGAGAAGTATGGCATAGACGCGGCGGTCGAGTTCATAACGCAGCCGGATTCGCTGCCAGCCTACATCTTCAAACCCCACGATGCCAACACGGACCACCAGAACTATTACTACTGGTACTACGGGGCGCTGGCGTGCTTCCAGGCAGGCGGAGATCCATGGAAGAGATGGAATGAAAAGATGAAGGAAGCCCTCATCCCGAATCAGCGCAAGGGCGGGCCGCTCGACGGATCGCCGCAGGACGTGGACGGTTCGTGGGACCCCGACGACGTCTGGGGCGCGTGGGGCGGCCGGGTCTACTCGACAGCACTCGGAGCCCTGTGCCTGGAAGTCTACTATCGCTACCTGCCAATATACCGTTGACTGGTGCGGCCGTCGGATGCGGGGGCCGGCCTGGCCTGCCGGAGGTAACGGGACGCACGGCCAAGGCGGGGGGATAAGCGCCTGGGGGGATCGCCGGGGCGCAGGCTGGGATGGAGCCCTGCGCACGGTGTGTCTATCCCTCCTGACCGGTGTGCGCTCCGGGATTATCCATATTCCGCGCGCTCCGGGCGGCCGTCGCGGGATCCTGGCGGCGGCGTGGCAGGACCAGGAGGAACGCCAGGACAGCGAACGCCGTTCCGAGGGACATCCCGGCCGCGGCCCACGTCCCGGCCCATTGGCCGAACGGGCCGGTCGTGAGCGGCAGCGGCTTGGGCGCCTCCGGGACTTCCGGCTTTTGAGGACCGGGGGTCTTCGACGCGGGGGCGGAAGAGGCGGACGTCGCACCAGGCCCGGCCTTGCCCCCGACTTCCGATTTCACCGGGGGGCGTCTCCCCGCGGCCGTCGCCGGCGCGGCCCTCCTGAACTTGAGCAGCCACTCGTAGAACTCCGGGTTGGAGTAGTACCTTGTCCAGACGTCGTGACCGGCGCCATCCACTACGGAGAGCTGCGGCTTCGGCTCGCTTCCCTGCAGCGCCTGCCACATCCGCTTCGCGCCTTCGGTGTATCCTCCGTCGCTTCCTCCCGTTATGATAAGGACCGGTACATTCGAGAGTTTTTCCTTTGCCAGGTCCGGCTGGACTGCAGTCCCCGATATAGGCGCAAGCGCGGCGAAGCGATCCGGGGCCTCGAGAGCCATATGCCAGGTTCCCGTCCCGCCCATGCTGAGGCCTGTGCAGTACACTCTGTCGCCGTCCGCGCCGAAGTCTTCTATCGCCTTTTCCAGGACAGCCAGCGTGGCCTTCCTTATTGGAGGATGCTCCCAGCGGGCGCCTGGAGGAAGCTGCGGCGAGATCCCCACGAACGGGTACCGCTCGCGGAACTTCGCGTCGTCTCGGAGGGCCGGGGCCGGTCCGTGGACGAAGATGCCTTGGAGATCGGTCCCGCACTCGCCGACACCGTGGAGGAACAGGAGGACAGGCGGCTTCTCCTTCGGGTCCTTGCCGAAATTGAGGGGCAGGTAGATGAGGTATGGCAGCCTGACCGTCTGCCCCTGAACCAGAATCTCGGCCCACATCTTGTGGTGGCCGGGCTCGCGCGGCAGCGGTTCGCTGCGCTTGACGACCTTTGGGGGCGGTATCGGCGGAGGCTTTATCGCCGAGAGCCGCGAGCCGGGGATGGGCCGCTCCTCCTTCCCGTCGGGCATTTTCCAGCCGACGGCCAGGTTGTCGTTGCCTCCGCCCTCTTTGTGGAGCGCCTCGATGTAGTATGCCTTTCCGGCCTCCAGGCGGATCGGCTTCGACTGCTGTCCCGGCTCCTTTGTCCACTCCCTCGGGCCGGTCCAGCCCGCCACTTCGGCTATCTTCTGCCTGCCTTCAGGCTTCTCGTCCGTCGAGAGCCACAGTTCGGAGTTGTCGTCGCCCGATATCCAGAATACGTACTCGCCGGTCGCGGGCGGGTGGATGTATCCCCGGACGCGGGTGCCATAGTTGTCGCCACGGTCCACGGGAATTTCGAACGTCGCGAGTTCCAGAGTCTCGGATGGCGATCCCGGAAACGCAGGAGAAGCGGTAAGGTCTCTGACTGACGAGCCGCCTATGTTGTCCCAGAACTCGCACAGGATCCTGCCCGGTATGGTTGCGGGAACCCTGGCCGGCGGCGGGGCGCCTTCTCCGGCCGGCAGACCGGATGTCGCCGAAAGGATCGTTGCCGCGATCGCGCCGACGGCGAGGAAGGCGGGCGCGAAAGACCGGGCGGCCATCTCAGCCGCGCCCGGAAAGCCGGAGGGGGGCGGGAAGGTCCGGGCGGCCGCCGCGACCTCGCGGAGAAGGCCGGAGGGGGACGCGAAGGCGGGAGCCGCCGCCGCGTCGCGGTCAGCGCAGTGTCGCCGCGGCTCAGGATGCCTCATGGGAGCCTGTCCTTCTTCCCTGACGGCGGCGCCGCACCGGCATCGTGCCGGGCCGGCCCCGCCGGCCGCGCGTGTCCCAGGAACCACCGGTAAAATCCCACATCGCCATAATAGAGGCGGCAGACCAGATGCCCCTCTCCCGGAACGACGGTCAGTATCGGGCGCGGACAGGAGCCTTCGAGCGCCTTCGCCATGATAAGCGATCCCTCGGTATAGGGGCCGTCGTTTTCTCCGACTACGATCCAGACCGGGAGGTGCGAAAGCCGCGCCCGCGCAAGCTCGGGCTCCAGCGCTTTGGCCGATATCGGCGCTATGGCTGCGAACAGGTCGGGCGCGGCCAGCGCCAGGGACCAGGTTCCTATTCCGCCCATGCTGAAGCCGGTGCAGTATACCCGGCCCGGATCGGCGCCGGACTCCACGATTGCCCATTCCAGCAGCGCGAGCGCCGCGGCCGTCATCGGCGGATGCTCCCACCGCGCGTCGGGAGGACACTGTGGAAACAGGCCGACGAACGGGAACCAGCTCCGGAATCCCCCGTCCTTCTCTATCGCCGGGACCGGACCGTGGACGCGCAACCCCTTCATGTCGGTCCCTCGCTCGCCCATGCCGTGAAGGAACATCAGAAGGGGCGGACGTCCGGAGCCGCTGGCGTCCGGCCCGTCAGGAAGGAAAGTCAGAAACGGAATGGACAGCCGCCCGCCGTCCACTTCGATGTCAGCCGCCGCGGCGCGGAATCCAGGCAATTCCGCCTGGAGCGGCGATATGTTCAGTATCCTGGCGCGGAGCGTCACGCGGCAGGCCCTCCAGATCACCGGCGGTCTTCTGCGCGGCCTTCCCGGTCGCGACGGCCGGCCCGGCCCGGGCGCCTCCGGTTCCTTATGGGAGATCTCCGGTGCTTCAGGAACCACAGGTAGAACTGCGGGTCCTGATAGTGGCGCGTCCATACGCCGTGGCCTTCGCCGGGATGGACGGTAAACGTCACCTTGGGACTGCCCTCGAAAGCCTTCGCCATCTGCCTGGCGCCTTCCGTGTAGCCGCCGTCGGCTCCGCCGGTTATGATCCAGATCCCGAGATGGGCGAGCCTTTCCTTCGCGATTTCCGGTTTTACGGCGTAACCCGATATGGGCGCGATGGCGGCGAAGCGGGTCGGTGCTTCGAGCGCCATGTGCCAGGTCCCGGTGCCTCCCATGCTCAGCCCGGTACAGTATATCCTGTCCGGATCGGCGCCGAAGTCCTGGATAACCTGCTCGAGCAGGGCCAGGACGGCCTTTTTCACGAGGTCCTGCTCCCAGCGGAGTCCGCCCGCGCACTGCGGGCAGAAAACGATAAAGGGAAACTTCTCTCTGAACGCCTGGTTTCTGGCAAGCTCCGGCGCCGGGCCATGCACGTATATCCCCTGCAGGTCCGTCCCGCATTCGCCGACCCCATGCAGAAACATCAGGAGGGGCGGCCTTTCTCCCCGCGCCCCGCCAGGGGGCCGCCCCGGGGGCGCGTATCCTGCGGGGAGATATATCAGGTATGGGAAGTCCATGACGCGGCCCCTGACCTCGACCCTGGCCGCGAGTTTGTGCTCCCCGGGTGCCGTCGGCACCGGCTCCGTCCGCGAAATCACCTTCGGCGGAGGGATGGGCGGGGCCTTCAGTCCCATCAGGCGCGGCAGCGGTATGGGCCGCTCCTCCTTTCCATCGGGCAGCCGCCAGCCGACGGCCAAGTGGTCGTCGCCTCCGCCCTCCTTGTGAAGCGCCTCGATGTAGTATGCCTTCCCGCCCTCCAGCCGGACCGGCTTCGACTGCTGCCCAGGCTCCCGGGTCCACTCCCTGGGCCCGGTGTAGCCCTGTACGAACGCGATCCTCGCCTTCCGTTCGGGATTGTCCGCCGGGCCAAGGTACAGCTCCGACGCGTCGTCGCTCGCAATCCAGAACACATAATCCCCCGTTGCCGGCGGCAGGACCAGGCCGCGGATGCGCGTGCCGTAATTGTCGCCGCGATTGGCGGGCGTCTCGAAGGCCAAAAGATACCTGACTTCGCTCGGAGGGCCCTCCAGTTTCCCGCTTGCCATCAGGTCATTTATTGAATAGCCAGGAATGTTATCGTAGTACTCGGCGAGGAGACACCCACTCCTGAGGCTTTCCAAGCGGAACGGGATCGGTTTAAGTTCGGGCCTTGGACCGAGTTTGAGCGTCGCGAGAAGTCCGGCGGCCTCTTTTCCGGCGGCGGTGGACCGGAGTCCCGCGGCGATATCGGCGAGCATGTCGCGGTATGTCCAGGGATCGTCGGGATGTTCCTTCAGGTAACTTTTCGCCGCCTCCAGCCGCCTCCGGGCGTACGCCTCAATAGGCCGCTCCTCCTCGCCCGCCCCGCCCGGCCTGGCCGCCGGCGAAAAGGCCGGCGATTGGACCTGCCTGCCGCCGGCGTCAACGGCCGGCGTCTTCGCCGGTTCGGGTCGCGTGACGACGCCGCCCCGCCCCCGGTCCGCGCGGTCCCCGTCCGACGAGAGGAACACGGCCAGCGCGATCACGATCAGCAGCCCTATCGCGCCGCCAATGACCGCCCACGCGGCGAGCGGGACGGCATACGGGTTGATCGCTCCCGCCCCCCGGCTTCCCGACGGTTCCCGGCCGGGTCCCGCATCCTGGGCTGCGGCGGCCGTCGCGCCGCGCCGTTCCCCGGTCACCGGTTCTCTTTTGCCCGTCCACCCCGCCCCCGCCTCGCGCGGACGGTCCCCCACTGGCTCCAGTTTCTTCCCCGTCCGCCCCGTCGCCACGCGCATGCCGGCCCCGGGCGTCCGCCCGCCCGCCGCCACAGGCTCGCGCTTCCCCGTCCGGCGCAACATCGGCGCCTCCTCGGCGACCACATCCCGGACGATCCGGCTGTCGAGTTCCACGTCCTCCAGATCGCGCGCCACCGCCCGCATCGCGCGCCTGAGCGCCACGCTCGAAAAACCCATCTCCCCGGCCCCGGGCGCCGCCTCCCCGGCCAGCGCTCGCTCCATATCCGCCATCATCTCCCCGGCGTCCGCGTAACGGTCGTCCGGATCCTTGGCCATCGCCCTGGCCAGCATCAGCGCCGACGCCTCGGATATCTCCGGCCGGTATTCCCGCGGGTCTGGAATCTGCTCCGTGATGTGTTTCATCATCACCGCCACGGGAGTCTCGCCCTCGAACGGCGCCCGCCCCGTCATCAGGTGGTACATCGAGGCGCCAAGCGAGTAGATGTCCGTCCGGCCGTCAATTTCCCTGTCCCCCCGGGCCTGCTCGGGGCTTACGTAGTGCGGCGTGCCCAGCATCACCCCGCTGGCCGTATTGAAGGATGCCTCCTCGTCGGCGATGTTCTTGGTCAGCCCCATGTCGAGTATCTTGACCGAGCACTCCCATTCGCCGCCCAGACCCTCGGGCGGCGCCGGCGGGCAGGCGATTATGTTGGAAGGTTTGATGTCGCGGTGGACGAATCCGAGGGAGTGGGCGTACTGCAGACCCGCCGCCACCTGTATCCCTATCTTCAGAACCGCTCTCTCCGGCAGGTACCCAAGGCGCCTGACGGTCCTGTCCAGCGTCTCCCCCTCGCAGTACTCCATCACGTAATAGTGGACGCCCTTCTCCTCGCCTACAGTGAACGCCGCTGCGATGTTGGGATGGTTCAGCTTCCCGGCCGCCTTCGCCTCGCGATAGAACCGGGCCAGCCGGTCGGGTTTGGAGGACAAGTGCTTCGGGAGTATCTTGACCGCGACCAGCCGGCCGATCATCTCGTCCTCGGCGAGATACACCGCGCCCATCCCGCCTTCGCCCAGTTTCCTTACGAGTCTGTAGTTGCCCAGCTTCCGCTTCTGGTCGCCCGATCCCCGCGAGAGCAGCTGCCTTTCGAGGTTTTCCCTCTGTTCGGCCGTTATCGCTCCCTGCTGGACAAGTATATCGGCGAGCGAGGCTATGACTCCGCGCGAGGCGGCCTCGGCCTGGGCCATTCGGGCGGCCTCGACGCGATCGGGAGACACCAACCCGCTCCGCAGTACCGCCGCGGCAAAGGCTTCGTCCGATGGAGGACCCGCCTGGGACATGTCATGGCTCCCCGAATATAAAAAACGAGCGACTTGTTCTGCGATGCGGATACGGAGATGCCTCAAGGTTCGAAGGTTATTTTACCACTCGCGGCATACCCTGTCAAAAATCCGATTGCGGCTTTTCGGGCGTTCGGCTGATCGCGCGCCTTACGCGAACGCCGGGAGGATTTCCCCCGCTCAGTAGCGCGCGGCGGGGATTCGCGCCCGCGGCATCCCCCGCACAAGGCCCCTCCGGCGAAACGGCCGTTCTCACCGGCCCCGGCCGAGAGCGGATACGCGAGTTTTGCCGGCGATATACCGTCCCGGGAGGGTCTCCAGAGCCGGCGGAATTTCCCTTCGACCGCGCCTCCTCGCTACGATCAGGCGTACCAGAAACCTGGAGGTTTCCTTGCCGGGCGAGCGGGCATCGTACCTCATCCCGCTCATCCCCCGGCCGTCTCCTTTGCGCCGTACCGAAGCTGGAGAAGTCCGGGCCGACCTTCCCGCCGTACCCGGCGATCAGGCCCCCCCGGTCGTCCCGACTGACCGGCCGCCCGGAGGAAAGGGAGGAGATTGCGCCAACCCCGCCCGATTTACTCAACAAAGTCGCGCCATATCATCAGCAGAATTTGCCAAAGCCGATCATCTTATCACTTTGCGTAATATCTTAATCTATAACATGTTGCGGCGGGGAAACGCAAAAATATGCTAAAAGATTGTTGACGGACAAACCTGCTACAGGCTAAACTGAAGAGGTGCGGCTAACCGGCCCGGAGGGGGGTTAGTCGGGCCGTCTTGCCGATGGGGGGAGTTGCAAGGAGCAAGAAGGGAAGGAGATCACAGAAATGGGGCGCAAGCAGAAGGAGAAAGGCGACGCGAAGGAATACAACACGTCTTTACTGGCTCTTTTCAGGTCGAAACGACGTCGTGGGAGGCCGCCGAAGTATCAGCAGAACGTTGCCGAGGTGAGAGCGGCGTATGCCGAGCTGGAGAAGTTGCCGGACGATGCTTATATCTCGCCCAACGAGGCGGGTCTGTCGCTCGGGGTTACTGGCGAAGCCGTGAAACAGTGGATATATCACAGGCAACTCCCAGCCACGAAACTCCCGAACGGTTACTGGAAGATCAGGGTGGGCGACTTCAAGGCCTACATAAGGTCGCGGGTGGACGCGAGTTGCCGGCGGATACTCCTGGCGGATACCAGCGAGAACTCCGTGGCGGAAATTCAAAATATAATCGAGGATCTCGGCCATAAGTGCGTGATCGCCAGCAACACGACGGATGCCCTTCTAAAGGCATCCGATGTCTATCCCGCCATCGTTATCATAAACATGTCGTGCTCGGATATTGACGGATGGAAGATAGCTCAGAAGCTGCGGGAGAAGGAAGGCGTGAGGAGAGTGCCGATACTGCTGATCTCCTCGAAGGCAGAGACGGACGCGGAGACGGAGCGCGCGCTCGAACTCAACATCCAGGGGTTCATGCGCAGGCCTCTGGATAAGGAAAAGTTCAAGAAGGAGATCACGCGCATCCTGGGCGGAGCGCTTGCCTGACGAAACATTCGGCGCCGCCAGGCGGGGACGTTGCCGGGCGGCGGCGCACGGACAGTATTCCCCGTGCCGGCAACGGACGGATCTGGCGCGGCGGATCGCGGAGTGACAGGCGCGCTTCCGTGGCAAAGCTGCGTTTCAGTTTTCCAACCGGCCGCGTCGGATCGGGTCAGCCGTTCTTCCTCTCGAAATCCTTCATGAAGGATGCCAGATCTTCGACGGCCTTCTTCGTCACGGCGTTATAAATGCTTGCTCGCAACCCGCCTACCGAGCGGTGACCTTTCAGCCCGTCCAGGCCGGCCTTCGCGGCCTCCTTTACGAACTTCTCCTCCAGCTCCTCAGATGGCAGCCGCCACGTGACGTTCATCCTGGACCGGCTGTCCTTTCTGGCACAGGGCCTGAAGAACGGTGACGAATCGAGAGTATCGTACAGGATTCTGGCCTTCTCTTCGTTCAACGCCTCCAGAGCGGCCAGTCCTCCCGCGGATTCCACCCACTCGGTAACGAGCTTCAGGATGTAAACGCCCCAGGTATTGGGAGTGTTGTAGAGGCTCGGTTCAGGCATGTGGGTTTTGTACTTCAGCATGGCGCAGAGGCCGGCCGGGGCGCGTTCGGCGAGGTCCTTCCTGATTATCACGAGCACAACGCCGGACGGGCCGAGGTTCTTCTGGGCGCCGGCATATATAAGTCCGAAGTTCCGGACATCTATCCTGCGGCTCATTATGTCGCTGGACATGTCGGCCGCCAGCGGCGCCCCGGTCTTCGGAAACTCGCGGTACTGGACTCCGCCGATGGTTTCGTTCGAAGTTATGTGGACATAGGCGGCGTCTTTCGTCAGCTTAAGCTCGCCCTGTGCGGGAACCCTCATGTATTTATCCGCTGCGCCGTCCCAGGCCACGTTTACCTTGCCGACGAGCTTCGCTTCCTTGATGGCCTTCTCAGCCCAGGCGCTGGTGTGGACATAATCGGCGGTCTGTCCCTGGCCAAGGAGGTTCAGCGGAACCATGGCGAACTGGAGGCTCGCCCCGCCCTGCAGGAACAGGACGGCGTAATCCTCGGGGATGCCCATTATCCGGCGTACATTCGCCTCGGCCGCCTTTATGACCGCGTCGAACTGCTTGCTGCGGTGCGATATCTCCATGATGGACATGCCCGTGCCGTTGAAATCCAGCATCTCCTCGCGCGCCTTCTCAAGAACCTCGATCGGCAGCGCCGCAGGTCCTGCGCCGAAGTTGTGAACCCTTGCCATGCGAATGCCTCCTGGTTTCCCGCCGCCTTGCCGCCCGCCCCACTCTCTGCGGGTCGGGCCGGAATGTGCGGCGACCGCCACGTCCCTCCGGATCTCCCCTTGCCTCCGAGACGCCGGGATGTTATGCGGCCCGGCCGTCCCCGTCAAACGCACCGGGCCGGCGCCGGTCGCAACCGCCTGTCCCTCGCCTCCTGCCCCGGAAATCCACGCATTTACGGCCATGCACCCGTCGCGGCCCCATGTGCGCAGCCCCGTCGGGAAAGGCTTGATGTATCGCCGCTGCGGCCTAACATGCGGACCGGGCGCCCGGGCCGGAGCAACGCGGGAAACGGGAGCGGGCGCCCGCCGGCGCTAATCGAACACGGCGAAGGCCGGCAAGACGGGATCGGGCGTGCCCGCCGGGCCGGATCGCGCGGAGGAGGACGGCGTATGGAGCCGGAAGGCGGAAGCCCCGGAGATCGCGGCGGGAGCATCCTGATATTCGCCCCCCACCCCGACGACGAAACGCTGGGGTGCGCAGGGGTGATCATGAAGGCCGTGCGCGCCGGGCGGCGGCTGCGGGTGGTTTTCGTAACTAACGGCGACGGCTTCGCCAGGGCGGCCGCGTTCCTCTCCGGCAAGGACGCGGCTGCGGTCGAGGCGGAAGACTTCCTGGCCGTGGCGCGCGTCCGACAACAGGGGGCCTTCGAGGCGGCGCGCATCCTGGGAATCTCCGCCGATGCCCTGGTCTTTCTGGGGTATCCTGACGGCGGACTGGCCCGCATGCCGGCGGACGGCAGCATCCCCTTCGTACATGCCTGCACACGGAAAAGCCGGACCTACGGCCTGCTCGTACCCGATTACCGCTCGCGGACCCGTGGAGAACCGGCGCCATACCTGCGTTCCGCGGTGCTTGCCGACATCGCCGAACTGATAGACGCGGTACGACCCGGCGAAATATACGTCACGGACCCGGCCGACGGACACAGCGATCACAGGGAATGCTGCGCGCTCGTCCGCGAGGCCGCCGCCGGGACCGGCTTCCGGGGCGAAATCTTCACGTATCTGGTGCACTCGTCCGACGGGGGCTGGCCGACGCCCCGGGGCGCGGACCCCGACGCGCCGTTCGAGACCGCGATCGTCAGCGGCCGGCGGTCGCCGGCGGACGTTCCGTGGCCGCCTCCCGACCGGAGGCCGATGTCGCGCGAGGACTCCACGGCGAAACTCCGGGCCATCCGCGCCTACTCCCTCGAAACGAGGCTGGCCGGAGGCTACGTCGAATCCTTCGTCAAGTCCGAGGAAGTGTTCTGGAGGCTGAGGTAGACCGTCCGGGTCCGGGGCGCTACGGCCGGGGCCCGGGCGGGGGGGCGGCAGGGCGGCGAAATTTTCGGCGGGTCTTGGTGGGACCGCGTAATCATGGGGATGCAGGGCGGCGGACTACCGGTCCCCCGGCGCAGCGCTGCCGGCCCCGGCATCCGGCTCCGCCTTGCCAGGCGCGAACACGAGTATCCTGCCGGAGGACGGGTCGGCGGCGTATATCTCGCCGGAGAATGAAACCGCCAGATCTATGCCTGCCGCGCCGGCATCGAAGAACGACGGCCCGATGTACGCCAGCACGTTTCCAGCAGGATCATGGACTTTCAACCGAGCTATTCCCTTCTCGCTCGTAACTACCCTTCCGTCCGGGAATACCGCGATGTCCGTCGGGTTGCAGCAACCGCAGAAGCCGTCCAGGCCCATCGAGGGGCGGCCCCAGCTCGACATGAACCTCCCATAAGGCGCGTACTGCTCGATCC
>JAOACM010000144.1 GCA_026417845.1 Planctomycetota bacterium
GGAGATGTGTATAAGAGACAGTCATAGGCATGGAGGCTTACATCGCGCCCGGCGGGATGCCGCGCACATCCCGGGAGCTGGCAGACGGCGAGAGCGCGTGCCACCTTCTCCTGCTGGCGAAGGACATCGAAGGCTACAGGAACCTCATGCGCCTCTCGACCGCCGCCTATCTTGAGGGGCACTATTACAAGCCGCGCGTGGATCGCGATCTGCTCGCGGCCCATTCGAAGGGGCTCATAGCGACTACCGGGTGCATGTCGTCGGAGTTCGGGCGCGAGCTCGAGAGAAAGGGGCGGGACGCCGCGCGCCGGCTGGCTGGGATATACCGCGAAATATTCGGGGCGGAGAACCTGTACTTCGAAATCCAGGACCATGGACTGCCGGAGGAAAAGCGCCTTTACGGCGAGGTACTGGCCCTGGCCAGGGAGATGGGAGGCAAGGTCGTAGCCACCAACGACGTCCACTACGTCGAAGCATCCGACGCGCGCGCCCACGATGTGCTGCTGTGCATCGGCACCGGCAAGATGCTCCAGGACGAAAACCGCATGAGGTTCGGGAGCGAGGAGTTCTACATGAAGAGCGGCGAGCAGATGGCCGCCATGTTCGCGGAGATATGTCCCGAGGCCGTCGCCAACACGATCGAGGTGGCCGGGAGATGCGACCTGAAGCTGAAATTCGGCGAGTACCATTATCCGAAGTTTGAAGTTCCGCCGGGGGTTACGGAGGAGGAATATTTCCGGGACCTGGTGTTCAGGGGGCTGAAGAAGCGATACGGGACTATAACTGAAGAGATACGCAGGAGGGCAGAAGAAGAACTGCGCGTCATTTCGAAGATGGGCTTTACCGGTTACCTGCTGATAGTCTGGGATATAGTCCGCTACGCTCGCGAACAGGGCATACCGGTCGGCCCCGGGCGCGGATCGGCCACCGGCAGCATATGCTGCTACGCTCTCGGCATCACCAACCTCGACCCGCTCAAGTACGGCCTGATATTCGAGCGCTTCATAAATGAGGGACGCAACGAGATGCCCGATATAGACCTGGACTTCTGCCAGGCGCGGCGGGGGGAGATGATCGGGTACGTGGCGCGAAAGTACGGCGAGCAGAACGTCGCACAGATCATTACCTTCGGGACGCTTCAGCCGAAGGCCAGCGTCCGCGATGTCGGCAGGGTGCTCGGATGGCCCCTGCATGAGGTGGACAGGATCGCGAAGCTGGTGGCTCAGGGCAGCGGCGAGACTCTGCGTGAGATAATTTATAGCGAGCCGGACCTCAGGAACCTGTACGAATCGGACGGACGCGCGAGGGAGCTGCTGGAACTGGCCGCCTCCGTCGAGGGCCTGACGCGCCAGGCCGGCACCCACGCCGCGGGGATCGTTGTCGCGGACAGGCCTCTCATAGAGTACTGCCCGCTGTATAAGGATCCAAAGGAAGGCACTGTAACCACGCAGTTCCACATGAAGCTCATAGATCCCATAGGCCTTCTCAAGATAGACTTCCTCGGTCTCCAGACCATGACCCTGATCCACAAAACCATCGCGACCATCAAGGCCAGACGCGGGATAGAGATAGACCCTGACCGCATCCCTCTGGACGATGCCGCCACATACGCGATGCTTTCGCGGGGCGAATCGGCAGGCATATTCCAGTTCGAATCGGACGGCATGCGCCGCCTGCTTATGGAGGCGCGCCCTGACAGGCTGGAGGACCTGATCTTCCTCAACGCCATGTACAGGCCCGGCCCCATCAACGACATCCCGCGGTTCATAAACCGCAAGCACGGCAGGGAGGAGATACACTACCTCCATCCCTCGCTCGAACCGTTCCTCCGCGAGACCTACGGCGTCATCGCCTACCAGGAGCAGGTGATACAGATAGCCCACGAGCTGGCCGGTTTCTCGCTCTCGGAGGCCGATGCGCTGCGCAAGGCCATGGGCAAGAAGATCGCCTCCCTGATGGACAGGTACCACCCGATGTTCGTCGAGGGCGTCATGCGCAAGGGACTCACCAGAGAGCAGGCCGAGGAGCTGTGGGCCAGGATAGAAAAGTTTTCCGGATACGGATTCAACAAGTCCCACGCGGCCGCCTACGCGCTGGTCGCCTACCAGACCGCTTACCTGAAGTGCAACTATATCCCGGAATTCATGGCCTCGCTGCTGACTCTGGAGATGGGGGATACAGACAAGGTCGTCGAGTATATCAGGGAGGCGCGGCGGATGGGCATCGGGATCCGGCCGCCGGACATCAACGCCTCCGAGGCAGGCTTCTCCGTGCTCGACGACCACACGCTCGGCTACGGCCTTGCGGCGATAAAGGGAGTGGGGGAGAAGGCGGTCGAGTCCGTCGTGGATGCCAGGCGGAAGGCCGGACCGTTCAGGGACATCTACGACTTCTGCGAACGGGTGGACCTGCGCCTGGTCAACAAGGCGGTGCTGGAGGCGCTGATCTGCGCCGGCGCTTTCGACGGCCTCGCGCAAGGCATGCGCCGGGAGGAGGCCAGGGCGCGGCTGCTGGCGGTCTCCGAGGTGGCGCACGCCCATGGCTCCGCCACTCAGCGCGAAAGGGCGGTCGGCCAGGGATCCCTGTTCGCGGACATACCGGCCCCTCCGCCGGCCCTCCCGGAAGTGCCTCCGCTGCCCACCAGCCTGATGCTCCAGAAGGAGAAGGAGCGTCTGGGCCACTACATGAGCGATCACCCGCTGCGCGACGCGGCCGGAATGATAACGGCCATTACCCGCTCAACCATAAGAACCGTCGCCGCCGCGGACGAGGGCGCCGAAGTGCTGGTCGGAGGGATGCTGGCCGCCATCCAGACGAGAGTGACCCGCGACAAGGGCGAGAAGATGGCCATCGTCACGATCGAGGACCTGGAAGGTTCGATCGAAGCGGTCGTCTTCCCGAGGCTTTACGAGGCGTGCCGCGACAAGATCCGGCCGGAGGCGGTCGTATTCGTGCGCGGACAGGTCCAGCGCAGGGAACAGGGAGTTTCGATCAGGAGCAACGATCTGTTCACGCCCGACGAGATATACGAGGCGGTATCGGCCCTGACCGTAACGGCGCCGGCGGTCAGGTTTTCGAAGGAAGTGCTGGAGCAGACAGCCGCGATGCTCGCCGCTTCCCCCGGCTCCTGTCCGGTCTACCTGATAGTGACGACCCCGGACGGTACTGAAATAAAGGCCAGGTGCGGGCCTTCATTCCGGGTCAGGCCAACCCCGAAGCTGGCGGCCGGAATAACCGCTCTCCTCGGAGAAGGCTCCGTAATCTGCGGCGTGGATCTTCAGCGGCGAAGGCCCCAGGGAGCATCGCGCTTCCGGAATAACGGGACATCCGCGCCGCGAACGCCGCCCATATGAGGCCCCGCCTTCCGGAGACGCGGCCCCTCTTATTTATCCGGAGGACCGGCCTCCGGGAGAGGGCGTAGCGGTTGCGGCGGCCGCCGCCACGGCAGCGGCGCGGGGAGCGCGCGCCGGTGGCAAGCGGTGCCGCAGGGGGCAGCGGGCGGACCGCTGCGGCGCGCCCGCGGATACGGAGGGCTCTGGCAGTCCGCCGCCTGTCGCGGACCTCGCCGGGTGCCGGCCGGAGCGTGCCCGGACCAGACCATAGGGGGTTCACATGGAGACCGGGATACGTGACTTCATCATGGCTCATCCGCTCTTTTCCCACCACGACCACCACTGCACGTTCGAGGAGTTCGAAAAGCAGAGGGAGATATGCACGCACAGATCGCTTCTCGGCTATGCCGGCGCGGACCTGACCACCGCTGCCGGTCCGCGGCCCGCGCGATACGCGGACGAGGATGCGCGCATGGAGGCCCTCTGGCCGTACATCCGTACCACAGGCTACGGCCGGGCAGTCATGTCGGGATGCCGGGCGCTGTTCGGAATCGAGTACGAGCCGGCGAACTTTGCGCGGATCACGGAGGCGCTGCGGGCGTCCGTCGCCGGCAGGACCCCGGCCGAGGCGTACGACTGGTTCGTGAGGGAGAAGGCCGGCGTCCGGTGGGTCTTGCTGGATTGGCTCTTCCGGATCGAAAAGGCGGAAGCCCTCCGGGTGGACCTGTACCCGGGCTATTACCGTTTCGCCTTCCGGTGCGACGATCTGTTCGCCATCGAGAATGCCGGACCGATCGAAGCGATCGAGCGGTTCACGGGTATCTCCGCGCTCAATCTCGACCGGCTCGTCGCCGCCCTGAACGCCGCCATAGAAAAGTTCAAAGGCACGGGCCGGCTGGCCGCGTTCAAGGTCGGGATCGCCTACAGGCGCGACCTGACGGTGACCGACCCGACGCGCCACGAGGCGGAGCGGGCATTCGAGCGGATCAGAAACGGGAAGGCGTTCTATTCGGGAATGCAGCAGAACGGAGCGGCCGTGAACCGGCGCGAGTCGCGGGCGCTGTCCGATTATCTCCTGCGCCGACTGATCGAGCGCGCCGACGACGAGGATATCCCGGTCCAGTTCCACACCGGATATCTGGCCGGCCACTGGGGGTCCCTCGCCGGGACCAGGGCCTCGCTGCTCATTCCGCTCTTCGACAGGTACCGGCGGGTGCGGTTCGACGTCTTCCACGGTTCGTGGCCGTGGATGTCGGAGCTGGGTGCGATAGCCAAGAATTATCCCAACGTATATCCGGACCTGTGCTGGGCGTGGGCCATGAATCCGGAAGAAACCGAACGGGCGCTGTGCGAATGGCTGGATGCCATCCCGTTCAACAAGATTTTCGCCTTCGGCGCCGACACAGGCTTCCCGTGGTGCGAAGCGGGCTACGCGGTTCAGGCGCGCGAGGGAATCGCTCGCGCTCTCGAGAACAAAGTCCGCAAGGGCTTCTTCTCCGGGGCGACCGCCAGGGAGGTGGCCTCCGCGATAATGATCGGGAACGGCGAGCGGTTCTACGGGATCGCGTGAGGCTTGCGGGCGCGACCGCCCCGGCGCACCCGGCGCGCCCCGGCCGGGCCGCGCCTCGCTCTGCACGGCAGATTCTCCACCGGACCGCCGGTTGCGATGTCCCCGGACGGGAGGAAGGCTTGCGCGACCGGCGAGGGCTCTTACCCCAGATCCTTAAATAGAGCCCGCCCCTGCGAGGCAGCTTTTTCGCGATTTTTACCACAGGCGCCTTTCAAAGAGCGTCGGAGGCAAAAATCCGCACGCATCCCTCCACGCCCGTTCGTCACCCCCCTCTCTGACAGCCGCACCTGCTGACCAACAGCGCACCGGCTCGGAGCGGGCGGCGCAGGGCGATTCCAAAGGCCCCATCCCTCCATAGATGACGGACAGGAACGACATCGGCTCGGAGCAGGGCGCCGACGGGTCGCGAGCGGGCGGATGTTGCCAGACTGCCCATCGAGACGGCCTGGAATGCCTCCGCCCGCCGACCATCCAGGTCGAACGGGCATCGGGATAGAGACCCCGCCACACCGGTTTTTGGGCTTGAAGGACCGGCGCTTCTCTGGGAATATTTTCCCCATGGCCGAACAGAAGCGTTATCTGCTGCTGACCGATTCTCCCGATCACCCCGTCAGCCGGGACCTTCAGAAACTTTATCCCGACATGGTGGGCGAGGTGGACGTCTCGAAAGAGGACATATCGCTCGACCTGATCGGGAAGGCCGAAGCGGTCATAACGATGTGCCGGAAGGCCGAGGCGGTCGAGCGTTTCAATCAGAAGCCCATAATGGATTACGCGGCCGGCGGCGGGCTGGTGATCTCGTGTCTCTATGAGTACGCCTACTGGCGCGGGTTTCCGTTCCTGTTCAGACACGCCGGCCGCATCCGTCCGACGATGGAGATAATCGAGGAGTGCGACGTTACCAGGGGATTCTCCAGGGGCGACAGGCTGTACTGGTACCGCAACGCCAACGATGTGGATGACCCGGCCGTTGGCGACTACAGCTACAGGGAGATCGAAGTCGAGGGTACGATCGGGCGGCGGATACTGGCGCGCTCCTGCATGACTGGTGGCGCCGTCATCATCGAGGAGCGGGTCAACCGCGGGCGCCTGGTCGCTATGGACTTTCTCTCACCCATGGACCTCAGCCTGTCCGACGGCGATCCGCACTGGAATCATCCGGGGGCGTTCAACAAGTACGTATTCCTGGGCAACCTGCTCGGCAGGACCGTGCGCTACGGCAGATATGTGAACGAAAAACTCCCGTATGGAAGCTTCGCGGAGCGCCTGCGGAGCATGTGCGGGCCGAGGGACGAATTCCGGATAGAGGGCATAGCCTCGGACGGCTCCAACATATACAGCCTTACCGTCGGCAATACGAAAGGGAAGATGTTCTACATGCAGGGAGTCAAGCACGGGGTGGAGTGGGAGAACGCTTACGGGCTGTTGTGCCTGCTCGAATCGCTGAAGAAGGACCCGCCCCTGGACCTCCAGCGCTTCTGCGTCAAGGTGATCCCCATATTGAACCCTTACGGCTACACCCATTGCTGCCGCCACAACGCCAACGGCGTGGACCTCAACCGCAACCAGCGCCCGGACTGGGACAGGTTCCGGGGATGGACCGACGAGGTAGTCGCACCGTGGGTGTTCGACTACAAGGGACCCAGACGCCTGAGCGAACCGGAGGCGGAGCTGGAGCGCAACATACTGCGGGACCAGCGGATAATATGCTTTGCCGATTTCCACGGCATGGTCAGCGGGACGATGATGGACGGATCCGGGCCGG
This sequence comes from Planctomycetota bacterium, assembly GCA_026417845.1. Taxonomy (GTDB): domain Bacteria; phylum Planctomycetota; class SZUA-567; order H5-PLA8; family CALKMO01; genus CALKMO01. The sequence goes on from JAOACM010000144.1 coordinate 6,668, forward strand.
ACCCCGAAGTGGTGATCAGGGTCGGAGAGGAATTCGAGCGCGCCTTCGCCAACAGATATCTCATCAAGGGGGCGCATGACCGCAGGGTGCATCAGGTGAACCTGATGCATCGGCCGCAAAGGGACCATCCGGAACAGTACAAGTCCGAAGGGAGCCGCTACGACTTCGTATGCGAGAGCTACGGGCAGTTCCCTAGCACATACGCCACCGTAATGCAGACCGACTACGTGGCCGAGATGGGGCGGACCATATTGCGGGTGGTCGCGCTGGACACCATCCGCAAGGAGGAGGGCAGCAAAGCCCTTGGCCTCGGGTGCTGATGCCCGCGGGCACCGGATAAGTCGAACAACCCGGTCCTCCATTTCGTCCATGTATCAGGAGCCTGTCCAAAAAACCTGCCGGCCGGGCGGTGT
>JAOACM010000145.1 GCA_026417845.1 Planctomycetota bacterium
AGATGTGTATAAGAGACAGCGTATAAGCCGCGCGCCGGAGGTTTCGGGCAGGCTTCAGGCAGGAAGCGGCCCCGCGGGAGCGCCGGTGGAAGACCGGCCGCAGGGGAGGTTGAACGGCAGGATATGACGGCAAGCGTCAGGGCGTCGTATAGATCGGGAGCCGGAGATGCGTCGCGCCGGCTGCTGGCGGGGGAACGCCACGGCAAGCCGGACTCCCGGGTCTCCGTCCGAACCTGCCGCGGCGCGGCTGCGATCCTTGCGGCCGCGGCTATCCTGCCGGCGGTCGCGGCCACGGACTTCGCGCAGGCCGCGGAAATAATCGTCACGCAGAAGTACTCCTTCGCCCAGGCCGACGACCCGGAAGGAACGCGCGACGTGGTCCAGAAACTGTACCTGGGGAAGGAAAAGATACTGATCGAAGATGAGGTCGAGACCGTCCTCGTTGATATCAAGGGCGAAACGATAACCACGTACTACCATAAACGGAAGACGTATCTGAGGGAAACGTTCGCGGAGAGGCGCAAAAGGATAGAGGACTCCAAAGCCGATCTCCGCGCCGACATGGACCAGGTCGTCGGCGCCGAGCAGCGCAGAAAGCTGCGGAAGCTCTATCGCTACCTGCTCGATGACGACAGGCGCTACAGGATCGAATGGCCGGGAGGCGGGAAGGGGGAGACCGCAAACGTTGCGGGCGTCGAGTGTCGCCGCGTCCGAGTGCTGGACGAGGACGGGAACGTGGTCTACGAGGGCTATGTGCACCCGGAGCTGGAGATGCCGTACGACTCGGCCGAGGTCCTGTACCTTCTCCAGATAATCGGCAGGAAACTTGCCGACACGATCAGGTCGGATCCGGGGATGAAGAAGCTGCCCATGAGCCTTACGCTGATGTCCGCCAGGGGCGGGACGGTCAGGGCGGAGGCGGTCAAGGTCGAGACGGTGGAGAAAATAGATCCGGCCAGATTCGCCGTCCCCGAAGACTACAAGCCGGCGAGGCCCGGTCCGGGGACCCGGATAAAGGATCCGGACGCGGAGTAAAGCGGCGGCTTGTGCCGTATATCCGCCACGGAGGTTTCCAGATGGTTCTGACGAGCGCGAAAGGAGAAACGGCATGAGATTCGGAATGCTTCGGATCGCGGAGGCAGGATGTCTGGCGGTCGCGGCGGCGATCTTCGCGACGGGATGCGGCGGGGACGCCAAGGGACCCGCAAAGGGGCCTCAAAAGGGCGGAGACGCGAAGCCGGCCGGTGGTCCGGGCGGGTCGTCGGTTTCCGCGAACCCTTACTCCAGGGCGAAGGTCGGAGACTGGGTCGAGCACGTCACCGAGACCGAGTCCGGAGGAAAGAAGATGTATTCAAAAACGCGGCGCGAGGTCAAGGCCGCAGACGAAAAGTCCGTCACCATCGCCACGACCGTGGAGGCGGAAGGGATGAAGATGCCGCCCTCCGAGCAGAAGATAGACCTTGCCGCATACTACCGGCCGGAAGCCGGACAGGGCACCGTAAAGCCGGAGATAAAAGAAGGCGAAGAGGAGATCGAGGTCGGGGGCAGGAAATACAGGTGCCGCTGGGTCGAGATGAAAGTCGCCCCCGCCGGGATCGAAACGATATCGAAGACGTGGATGTGCCCGGATGTCCCGCTGGACGGGATCGTCAGGCAGGAAACCACCGCCAGACACGGCAACGACGTGACGAAGGCCGTAATGACGCTGACCGGCTGCGGGAGGGGACAGTAGAGACCAAATCCTGGGCGGTAAGCCCCAGGCTGCAGGTTCCAAGAGAATGCGGAATCGGGGGCGGTTTCATTTCCGGATGCGTCTCCCTCACGACCGAACGCGGGAGGCCGGACGGAGATCCTTGCCCCATCTTCGACAGTTGTTTGCCTTTTTGCGGGGGGGCTCCTCTCTGAAAACGGCGGCGAAAACCGCCAAAATGCGATTTTTGTAGTGACAAATCTTCCGCCAGAACACGAATTTTTCAGTTGACATTTTAGCTCTGATCCGTATATCGAATGCGGGATGGTTAGGTAA
>JAOACM010000146.1 GCA_026417845.1 Planctomycetota bacterium
GCCGGCAATCGCCGCTCTGGTACACTCGGCCTCCCCGGCTATCAGGCCTGGCGCTTGCTGTGGCTTGCCGGCAATCGCCGCTCTGGTACACTTGAACCCTCCGCAAGTAACGAACCTGCGGAGGGTTCTGTATTTTCCGGGGCCTAAAAAAGCATCAGTTGGAGTGGCGGTTTCTCCGTCTCCTCTCTGTTTTTACCGAGGTAAACCTCCATCTTGCCGAACTGGACGTCGGTAACCGACAGGAGCCTGACCTGGCCTTCCGGAGGCAGGACGGAGCGGACGAACTCCTTGCAGGCGGCACAGGTTTCCTCATTGGAGTAATGTCTTGCGTAAACGGAATACTGGAGCATGGAAAATCCCTGTTTGATCAGATTCTTGCGGAAGCGCGCGTAGTCGCGTCGTTTTTCCCGGTCGTCCACCGGCAGGTCGAACAGGACGAAGAGCCACATAGCCTTGTACCCTGAGGTTTCCATGAACCGGCGTTCCTTGCGGCCCGGCGTGAGCGGTGGCGGGCGCTCCGGCGGCGTTCCGTCCGCGGCTTTGGCGGGGGGCGCTTCCGGCGCGGGAGGAGTAGTTTCCGGCGGCGCGGCGGGTTCCGGGGCTGGCAGCGGCCGGCCGTCGGGCGCGGCGTCGAAAAGGCTCTGCTGACCCGGCGCGTCCTTCCGGCGCCGCGGCATCCGGCTTCGCACGGCTCTACAGCTCCGGAATATCCATCTTCTCCGACAGGCCCAGAAATACTCTGGCCAGGGACGAAGCCGTCCGGGATGACCAGTCGAACAGCGTCCTCGCCTCGCCGCCCCATTCGTACCTGGATGTCAGGATTTCCAGGAGGGCGGCCCTCGTGTCTTTATCGAGCACTACGGCGTCGGCGTCCGGTCCCCGGCCGCGGGATGCGACGATGGAGACGACCGCCGCGTCCACGAGGGGGCGGAATGGCTCCATGAGGTCGTCGGCCAGGGGGAAGGCGTCGTAGCGGTTGTGGTGGTGGATGCCCAGGGAAGGATGGAGTCCCGATGCGCAAACGGCGCGGGCGACGGCGGCCCTGAGGACGGCATAGCCGTAGTTGAGTAGCGCGTTGCGCCCGGGGCGGTCGCGGTCGCGCGAGAAGTCGGGATCGTCGAACAGGGCGGTCCAGTAGCGGCGGGACGCCTGAGCCTCCATGTTTTCCGGGTCGCCCGACCTTACGGAGGCGGCCATATCGCGCAGGCCGAAGTCGGAGCCGCGGAGGCGCTCGAGGAGCCTCGCCTGGGCGCGGAGCTTCGCCCTGACGATATCGCGCCACAGCCTTTTTTTCACCGGGAGCGACGCCGCGGCCTGCGCGGCGAAACGCTCGCTCTGCGTGAAGTGGCCCGCCAGCGGCAGCATCATGGCGCAGGGGACGAATCTGTCGTCGCAGATCACCACGGCGCATCCGGCCTCCGCAAGTCCGGACAGCGCGGCGCGCGTGACGGTGATGCGCCTGTCGGCCAGGACCACCGCCGCGATCTCGCGGAACGGCACCCGGACGGACTCCGCCCCCTCCAGTCCGATCGCGAGACACTCCAGGTCCGCCGACAGCCTGGCGGCGGATTCCGATATGTCTATAACGCGGTCAGTCATTGGCGATTCTCACCTCGCCGATGGAACTCAGGATTACCTTTCGGCCCTCCATATCTTGAAGTTTACCAACGGATATGAAGGTTCTTCCGATACACCAACCTTTGGAACTACGAACTTCGCTGCTTGGGCGTGCGTCATTGATTCTTTTAATTTCCAATTGCACATATCCTTTTTCGTTGACGGTTATGCAAGGAACCCGGAAGAGAGAGAAACGGTCGTTCTCCCTGAGCCGTATCGTATCGCCCGGACAAATCGAAAACACGAATTTCGATCCATCCCCGCGGTCGCGCCTGACGACAGGTTCCCCGGAGCGCAGGCGTCTGTACGCCTCGAGCATGGATACGACCTCACCGAACCATTTTCCGCCCTTTTCGTATATCGCCATGTGGTGGTTGCCGCCGGGCTTGACGAACCTTTCGCCCGGGCCTTCGCCGATTTTTTCGACGGACACTGTTTTGCGGATTCTGACTTTTTTTACCGGTATCTTTCTTCCGTCCCCTGCGGTCATGAACGGCAGGGATGCCGGGTCCTTGAAGGCGTCTCCGGGCTTGCGTCCTTTCAGGCAATCTTCGACGATCTTCCGGATCGCCGGATCCACGATATCGGAGACCTCACTTTCCGAGAGGCGCGCCAGCGGCTTTCTGACGTGTACGAAACGGCCGTTTTCCGAGATGCGGCCGGATTCATCGCGCGGGGGGCTGTAGTTGGTTTCTTCGTGGAGAGGGCCGGATACCTTGCGGTTGACGCGGTGGGAGACGACTATCGCCTCGACGGTCTTCCGCACATCGTCGAGGAAGGATGGCCAGGGTTCTTCCGTGATGCCGAAACGGCGCGGGCGGCCGGACTTTCTCTTTTCGAGCAGGCCGCGTTCCGCGGCTTCGGAAAGCCTTTTGACGGTCTTCGGTTCGGTGAGTGCGACGCAGATGGCGTCAATGGCGTGGTGTCTGTAGTCGTCGCGTTTTTTGCGGGAGTCGCCCGGTCCGCCGAGGATGGCGTTGAGGCCCCAGAGTTCGCGCAGGTACGACGTTATCTTCCCATTGGCGGGCTGGACGCGGAGGGTACCTTTTGCGTCCTTCGCGCCGGTCCTTTCGACGGTGCCGCCGTAGAGTTTTCCCAGGTATTTCAGGGCGATTCTGGCGGCGTACTGGGTGGCTTTGAGTTGGCCGGCCGTGAAATCGCGGAAGCGCTTTTTCACCGCCTCTCCATCCATGAGGAAGCGCTTGAGTTTTTCCTTCGCCGCGCGGCCGTGGAATCTCCTTACGCGGGCGATTATTTCGTCCCATTGCGGCGTGCCGTGGTACGCCTCCCACGGCGTCCTGTTGCCCTTCCTGTTGCGGTTTTCCTCATTGCAGCAGAGGGTCTTGTTTTCGAAGGAGTCATCCAGGGAGCGGGAGAAGGGGATTATGTGTTCGATATCGAACCTGGGACGCTCACCGAACAGGGAACGGAAGTCTATCGGCTTGCCCGTGTAGGGGCAGACGCCGCCGCATTCATCCCACAGGAGGGCCTTTTCGATGTCGGTCCCCTTCGGCTGGGATATGCCGCATTCCTTGAGGAGTCTCTCCTTCGCGGCCTTGCGGGCCTTTTCGTTTTCGCGGTTCTCTCTGGCGATCTCCTCGCGTCTCCTGCGGGGGTTGCGGAGGTCGCGTGCGAGTTCGACGCGGATGCGTTCCGGCTTGCCGTATTTCCGGATAAGCGCGTTGACGACCTTTCGCATCTCGGTCAGCGTCCTTGCCACGGCGGGGTTGCGCAGAGTCGGCAGGGCGCCTTCGAACAGGCCGACAGCCTTTCTGCCGCCGCCCTTCTTATCGTATTTCGGCGCGGAGAAGACCGGCGGAAGGAAGTCCGAGGGTTCCTCCGCCTTCCTGAAGTGATCGGGATAGACCCTGCCGATGGCTTCCTGGAGGTGGAGGCCGGCTTCGAGATGGGGGAGCAGTTTCAGCAGGGCCTTGCGGGAAAACGGGGCGCGGCCGTCTTCGAGGGGCGTTTCAGCGAGCTTTTCGGCTCCGGCGTCGGGAAGGCCGAATTTTCCGCGGCCGAGGCGCCTGACAGATTCCCCGTCGTGCGCGCCGAGGAGCGCCTTGACGATGTCCTCGCGGTCCTTCAGGGGCATCTGAAACCATCGCGGGCCGAAGACCTTGCACAGGCGCGACTGGGTCCTGTCGCCCGGTATTTTCTCTTCGCCGCCCTCCTCGAGGTTGAATTTCGCATTTCTGGGGAGAGCGAGGAGTTTCCGCATTTCGTCGAACGTCAGGTTGCCTTTCTCTTCGAGCGCCGCGATGAGTTTTTCGCGCATCTGTGGAGTCAGGGGTTTCATTTCGCCCGTCTCCGGGTCGGGATAGAGGATGTCGTTGACTTTCTGGAGAAGCCTGAACCGCTGTGCCGGCAGCGAAGCCATCGCGGCGCGGCGGTGGCCCGGTTCGAGTTCGCAGAATCCGATCAGTCCGGCGGAGCTTTTCAGCGGACGCTGGAAAAAGACGGCCTTGTGGAGGCGGCGTTTCAGGTCGTCGGTCAGCAGGTCCGGATAATGCCGCTTCTGCGCGTTCCATATCGCTTCGAACTCGGCCTTGTACATGGCGCGGGAAGTGTATCTCTGGCGTATGCGCGTCTGTTCGGGGTCGAGCCTGGAGAAGAACTCGCCGAGCGTGCGGGCGCCTGAGGCTTTCATCTGGGCGTCGAGGTCGGCGATGGCCTTTTCGACCCTCTGGCGGGATTCTTCGTCGTCCCGGGCGCCTGATTTTTCCGTCTTGCCGCCGGTTTTTTTCGAACGTCCCGGCTTCTCCCTGGCGGCCCTGTCCTCCTCGGCGATCTCGGCGGATGATGCCCTGCGATTGCTCATATATCCGCGGCGCTGGGCGAGGTGGTAGAAGGCGCGGCCGAGTTCGAAGGGTTCCAGCTTTTCGTCCAGGGCTCTGGCGCGGAGGATGTAGGGCAGCAGGTGCGCGGCGCGGCGTTTTTCGGCGTCGCCCTCCAGCTTTCCGACGAACTTTCCGAGGAGCTGCACGTCGAGATTCTTTATGGCCTCGTGTCTGGCGGCCGGCGACGGATCTGCGGCCGGCAGGAGTCCCGCGCCGCTCAGTACGCGGAAGGTCCGGGCGAGGCGGCGGGCGCGGCGCCAGAGCTGTCTCCTGGCGAGCCTCGCAAGGCGTCTTTTGACCGCGCGGGATTCGTCCTTGCCGGCCTCGATATCGCCCTCGACGCCCGCCTCGAAGACGCGGACGCCTGCGGCGATCAATGGGGATTTTCCGTTTCCGGCCCCCGGGGGAGTTTCCCCCCACCTGTCGGAGATGACCGCCCACCCGATGGAATTTACGCCAAGGTCCAGACCGAGGATGTAAGGTACGCGCGACATGGCAAGACCCTCCAGGCCCCAGAGTTTCCGGATCGCCCTTCTCCCCGATGCGATCCGTATAGCTATAATCCGAAATATTAATTATAGCCTCTCTTCTCCTGCTCTGCCGATCGAAAAAATTTTTCTTGACTTTCCGGCCGGGGGTTGTATAAGAATATGTAAGTGTACCAGAGCGGCGATTGCCACTTGTCACAGTAAGTGCTTTCGTCCGCGCGGCATCCGCCCGAAAGGGCGACCGTAGCGTTTCGGGAGACCGAAGCGCTTTTTTTTTGCCCCTTCTGTGCGCAAGCGCCGACGCCCTGGAACGGTGGGGAATGGGAGCTGGCAAAGTCGCGCCGATGCGGCATTATTTTCAGGCGCGGCGTTAGGTGGTGGACGGGAGACCGGGAGGCTCGCAGCCATGGGCGCTGAAAAGGCGGACGATATTGCGGACCTGAAGCGGAGGGCGGAGGCGGGGGACGCATCGGCGCAGTACGAGCTCGGGTGCAGATACCACGAGGGGCGCGGCGTGCCAAAGGACCTGAAGGCCGCCTTCGACTGGTACATGAGGGCCGCCATGCAGGGGCACAACAGCGGGCTCTGCGACGTAGGGTACTGCTACCGCAACGGGCACGGAGTCGGGCGCGACTACGCGGAGGCGCTGAAGTACTACAGGAAGGCCTGCGATCAGGGTTGCCCGACCGGCGCGTACTGGCTCGGCTACGCGTACGAACATGGCGAAGGGGTCGGAAAGGATATCGCCAGGGCGATCGAGTACTACGAGCTGAGCGCCCGGCGGGGCGATTCCGACGCGGCCGGACGGCTGGAGGCGCTGCGGAAGAGGCAGACCGGCCGGGAATAGGGAGACGCCGCTGAGGGCCTTCTCCAAAAACTTTCCGCCGGACGGTGGGACTCGCTGAGCGGATAAGCTGCGCGCCGGATGTTTCCGGGCAGGCTCCGAAGTGGCGGATGGCGGCCTTCGCGTCCGGTCGGGGCTGCATCCGATCGGGGAAATCGCGGTGGAATACGAGGCTGTCATAGGGCTGGAGATACACGTCCAGCTCAGGACGAAGACGAAGCTCTTCTGCGGCTGCCGGGTCGTGTTCGGCGCGCCGCCGAACACAAACGTCTGTCCGGTGTGCCTCGGTCTGCCGGGCGCGCTGCCCGTGCCCAACGGGGCGGCGCTGGAGCTTGCGATACGCGCCGCTCTGGCGCTCGGCTGCCGGATCGCGCCCGTCACGAAGTTCGACCGGAAGAACTACTGTTATCCGGACCTTCCGAAGAACTACCAGATATCGCAGTACGACACGCCGCTGGCGACCGGCGGATATCTGGATATCGCGGCGGACGGGATGGAAAAGCGGGTAGGGATAACGCGCGTTCATCTGGAGGAGGATGCGGGGAAGCTTCTGCACGACGAGAGCGGGCGCGGCGGGTGCAGCCTGGTTGATCTGAACAGGGCCGGGGTGCCGCTGCTGGAGATCGTCTCCGGGCCGGATATGAGGTCGCCGGAGGAGGCGCGCGCATACATGGAGGCGCTGGCGGAAATCATGGAACATATCGGCGCCTCGGACTGCAACATGCAGGAGGGAAATCTGCGGTGCGACGCGAACGTCTCGATCCGCCCGCGCGGGGCGGCGGCGCTGGGGATCAAGACCGAGATCAAGAATCTGAACTCGTTCCGGTTCGTCGAGCAGGCCCTGAGATACGAGATAAAGCGGCAGGTCGGGACTGTCTCATCGGGGGGGCGACTGGTTCAGGAGACGCGGCTGTTCGATCCGGATGCCGGGGAGACCCGGCCGCTGCGGAGCAAGGAATCGGCGCACGATTACAGGTACTTCCCGGATCCTGATCTGCCGCCGATAGCGATAACTGAAGAGAGAATAGAAAGCATCCGCGCGACGGTGGGCGAACTGCCGCGGGCCAGACGCGCCAGGTACGTGTCGGCGATGGGGCTTTCCGCGTACGAGGCCGATGTGCTTGTGAGGAGCAGGGCCGCGGCCGACTACTTCGAGGCGCTCGTCGCGGCCGGGGTCGCACCGAAGCCGGCGGCGAACTGGATGCTGAACGATGTGCAGGCAGCGCTGAAGGCTGCCGGGCTCGATTCGATAGAGAAGTCCGCGGCGCCACCGGAGCGGATGGCGGAGATGATAAAGCTCGTGGAATCCGGCGCGGTGGGGCGCGGGCCGGCGAAGGAGGTGCTGCTGCCTGAGCTGCTGGCGCGCGGCGCGGACCCGATGGAGGTCGCGAAGTCAAGAGATCTGCTGCGCTCGACGGACGCCGGAGCGGTCGAACGGGCGGTGGAAGTGGTCGTGGCGGCCAACCCGAAGCAGGTCGCCGAGTACCGGGGCGGCAAGGCCGCGACGTTCAACTGGCTGCTGGGCCAGGCGATGAAGGCGCTGAGGGGAAAGGGCGATCCGAAGGCCGTTCGCGAGGCGCTGCTGAGAAAGCTCGGCGGAGGCTGAGACCGCTGACAGGCGGCGGCGCTGGCGGGATCCGGCCTCCGGCAGGGGAAGGCGGCGTCCTGCCGGGAAGTAGAATCCGCGGCCGCGCGGGCCGGATCCGGGGCCGGGCGGAAAGCCGGCGGACCGGATGGGAGCAAACCGTAAAGCCGAAGGGGAAGATGCGGATGGGGATGACGATCACTGAGAAGATACTGGCGGCGCACTGCGGGGCCGCTTCCGTCCGGCCGGGACAGTTCGTCGAGTGCGCGGTGGATTTCTGCATGGGCAACGACGTGACGGCGCCGCTGGCCATAAAGGCCTTCGAGAGCGTCGGGGCAACCGAGCCTTTCGATCGCGAGAGGATAGCCCTGGTGCCGAGCCACTTCGTGCCGAACAAGGACATCCAGTCGGCGGAGCAGTGTAAGGTCATGCGCGAGTGGGCGCAGAAGCACCGGATAAGGTGGTACTTCGAGCGCGGGGAGGCTGGAGTAGACCACGCGCTGCTTCCTGAGCAGGGACTTGTCGGACCGGGAGATCTGGTAATCGGCGCCGACAGTCACACGTGCACATACGGTGCGCTGGGCGCGTTCTCCACTGGCGTCGGCTCGACGGATCTGGCGGCCGTAATGGCGACGGGCAGGATATGGCTGCGAGTGCCGGAATCCATGAAGTTCGTCTACAGGGGCGTCCCGGCGGACCCGTGGGTCGGCGGCAAGGACCTCGTGCTCCTCGCGATAAAGCGCGTGGGATTCGACGGGGCTACGTACAAGGCGATGGAATTTACCGGCGGGGCGATATCGCGGCTGCCCATGGACGACCGGCTGACGATGTGCAACATGGCGATAGAGGCTGGCGGGAAGAGCGGGATAATCGCGCCGGACAGCGTGACTGAGGAGTATTGCCGCGGGCGGTGCAGGAGGCCGTACGTGTTTTACGCATCGGATCCGGACGCGAATTACCGCGAGGAAAACGTGTTCGAGCTGGATGTGTCCGGTCTGACGCCGCTCGTGGCCATGCCGCATTCGCCGGACAACGTAGCGCCGGTGGACGAGGTCGGCGACGTGCGGATAGACCAGGTTTTTCTGGGGAGCTGCACGAACGGACGTCTGAGCGACCTGCGTATAGCCGCCTCGATACTGAAAGGGCGCCGTGTGGCAAAAGGCGTCCGGTTCGTGGTCATTCCGGCTACGCCGGCGATTTTTCTGGAGGCGCTGCGGGCCGGCTACATCGAGATATTGAAGGAGGCCGGAGCGGATATAGGCGATTCGCACTGCGGCCCGTGCCTTGGCGGCCACTACGGCGTGCTCGCCGCGGGCGAGGTGTGTCTGGCGACTTCCAACCGCAATTTCCCCGGCCGGATGGGGCACAGGGATTCGAAGGTGTATCTGTGCAATCCGGCGGTGGCCGCAGCCAGCGCCGTGGCGGGGAAAATAATATCGCCGGCAAAGATCGGCATCAGACCGTAATCATACGTAAAATTATCTGCTGCCCCCGCGACGCCTTCCGGAGGGGGGAGGGAGGGTAGCCGGAATACCCGCATGCGCCGGAGGGGAGGTGTGCGGGGGGGGGTGGAGAGGTTTGGCGCCGGCTGCGGAGGAGCTCCCGTCAAGTAGCCGCGAACTTTCCGGCGCGCTACACAGGCTGAGGATCAGAGCCTGCCGTGCATTTAGGCGAGCGGCCGCCAGCGATGAGTCCCGCCAGGATGCCCGAAGCGCAGGCCGCGATCGCTGCCGGGCGCCCGTAGTGTACGGCGTAGGAAGCTCCCAG
>JAOACM010000147.1 GCA_026417845.1 Planctomycetota bacterium
AGGTTTATGCCTGCCGCGCCTTCGGCCATGGCAAGGACCGCCTTCTTGACCAGCCCCCGGGACTGCTCGGCGCGGAACCAGGCCATCGCCCCGGCGTGGCGCGGGTGCCTTGGCGAGGCGAGCGCATCCAGCGTCGCGCGGATCCCTGGAAGCTGGGTCTCCGTGTAGGGCGGTACGGGGATGTCCCAGAAGACCAGCGGGCTGGCGGTGTAGTTGACATCCCCGACCCATATCGGCTTCTCATAGCCCCTCTCGCGCATCGTCGCGCGGATGAACCGCGTCATACCCGGTATTTCGCTCCAGTCGCTCAGCGAGTGGAATTCGACGGCGTCGAAAAGTCCCGGATGGGAAAGCAACTCCCTCATCTCGTCGAGGTACTGTTTCGTTACGGCGCGCCGCTTCGCCGGCATGGCCGCCAGCGTGGAGGGGATATCCTTCGGATCCGGATGACCCTCGAACAGCCCGGCCAGGAAAAAGCCTATAAGGATCACCTTCGCATTCGGGTTGGCCTGTTTGACGGTCGGATACGCGACCTTGAGGAGTGTCAGGTATTCCTCGACCGTCCCCTGCCAGAAGCCAGTCCCCCACTCGGCCTCTATCTCCCACCACTCGACCGGATACAGCAGGCCGGGGACGCGCTCCGGGCTTTTCGTGTCGTACCGCCGGACCAGCGCGCGGAGGAAGGCGGCGTAGTCGTCCATGTATTCGGGCTTAGGGAGCGAGCTGCCGCCGCCGATGAGCTTGACCGGCTTCGTGGATGCCCAGCGGTTCTTGCTCTTGACGTATATATGAAAGTGCCGGAAGCCTGCGCGCTGGTACTCAAGTATGAGCCTGTCCGGGTAGTCCCATCTGTACGTGTGTTTCCCGTTCACAGGCGGGTCAGGTTCGATCTCGTCCCAGGAGAAGCCTTCCCCCATCGCCTTTACCCACACGACGCCGGTCTTCGCGTAGGTTTCGGCCAGTCGCGGGACCATGTACTCGACGCCCAGCGCGAAGCGCGTCCCGTCGGGCAGCCTGGGCGCGCCTGGAGCAGGAGGCGCGGCAGCGCCGGCGGTGGCGGCCGGGCCGGGGAGGCCGGCGAGCATAGCGACGGCGAAGACCGGGCCGGCGAGAAGGTCGGCCGTGCGCGGGAGATATGGAGCCCGGAGCCTGCGGCGCGGAGCCGGTGCCGCCGGCCGGCCGGCCGCGGGCCGGATCGCGCGAGGGAAAAGACGGTCGCCTGTTCCCATCGGATAGCGCCTCCTGACAACAGAATATCGCATCCGCTTCTCCGCCAATTATTGTCCGGCATTCGGGCGATGGCAAACGAAACGCCTGCGGCGGGGACCGGCTTCGGGTGCGCAATCCAAGTGCGCTGCCGGTTCACCGGTTCGCTCCAATGAGGAGGGCCGGATAACCGTCAGGCGGCTGCGGTAGCGACCGGGGACCGTTCCGCCCATGCCTCCTGCCCGCAGACAGGACAGGAAGGCAGACGGTAAGGATGCGATTCATGCCGGACTATGGAAATCGGGCGCCATATGCCGCCGCAGGGGGCGCCACAGTAAGGTTACGCGCCCATCGGCTCGGGGAATCGCTATTGAGCTTTCGGCGGACGGAGGGACTGGTATAATTCCGCGCCGGCTCGAGCCGGCGCGAACGGCCGTGGCCGCCGGGGGAACGGACGGGCCGGGCGCGGGAATCCGCCGGATGAGCGGCCCGGTGCGGGCCGGAGGCCGGATGCAGCGGAAGGTTCGCCGTCCCGCCGGATAAGAGCACGCCCGGCAACATCTGAATGGGCTGGGCAGGGCGCAGCGGAAGCTTTGGGCGCGCGGGAGTTTCTGGAGAGGTTCCGGGCATCCAGTCGGACGCGGAGGAGAAAGGGGGAACAAGATGGGCGCGTTGAGCAAGATGACGGTCGAGGACCTCAGGGGGCAGCTCAGAGGCAAAAAGGTGCTCGTCAGGGCCGATTTCAACGTCAGCGACCCGAAGACCGGCGAGATAAAAAGCGATACGCGGATACAGGCCGCCGTGCCGACGCTGTCGCTGCTGGCTAAAGAAGGCGCCATAACGTTCGTAATCTCTCACAACGAGCGGCCGAAGGACGTTATCGAGGTGCTGAAGAAGGAAGGGAAGTCCGAGGACGAGGCGAAGAAAATCGCCGAGGAGCGGCTGAGCCTGCGCAAGGTGGCCGACAGGTTGCGGGAGATACTGAAGGAAAAGCAGGTCGTCTGCTCCGACGACGATATCAGGTTCGTCGGCGCCACGACGGGCAAGGAGGTTCAGGATGCCGCAAAGATGCTCGGGCAGGGACAGTTCCTCGTGCTTGAAAACACCCGCTTCCACCCTGGGGACGAGAAGGGCGACGAAAAACTGGCTGAGGCTATAGTCAGGGATACCGGTGCGGAAATATACGTGCTCGACGGATTCAGCGTCGCCCACCGCGACCAGGCGTCCGTCACAAAGGTCGCGAAGTACGTCAGGGATAAGAAGGCGGTCGCCGGAATACTGGTCAAGAAGGAGATAGATTATCTGGCCAACGCGCTGCTCCATTCGCCAGCCAAGCCGTACTACGCCTTCATGGGCGGCGCGAAGGTGGCGGACAAGATCAAGGTGATCGAGAATCTGCTGCCGAAGCTGGACGGGCTGGTGATCGGCGGCGCGATGCTCTACCCGTTCCTGGCCGCCAGGGGACTGAAGGCGGGCAGCGATCCGCTCAAGAGGGCCGCTGCGGACGTCGAGGCAGACGTGGCGGTCGCCCGGAAGGCGGCGGAGAAGGCCGGCGGCAAGCTGATACTGCCGACCGCCGTCGTCGCCGTCTCCGATTCCGGAGAGACGAGGGAATTCGACGCCGTGCAGGGCATCCCGGACGGATTCCGGATCCGCGACGTGGCGCCGGCCCAGCTGCTCAGACTTCTGGGCCAGTCCTACGCGAAGACGGGCGAGCCGAAGACGGCCGTCTGGAACGGACCGTTCGGTCTGTTTGAGCAGGAACCCTTCGACGCCGGGACCAACGCGCTGCTTGCCCACATGAGCGAGCTGACGGGGAAAGGCTGCGTCACCGTAACTGGCGGCGGCGACAGCGAAAAGGCGATAAAGGCCGCCGCGAAGAAGACCGGCGCAAAGCCGAAATTCACGCACGTGACCACCGGCGGCGGCGCGATGCTGGAGCTGCTCGAGGGGAAGGAGCTTCCAGGCATCGCGATCCTGACCGGCAAGTAGAGCATAGGCGATCGCCCGGCGGATGCCGGCAGAGTTTTGATTGCGCGCGGCGGCCGCGCGAACGGCGCGGAAGGCGGTGCCCGTTGCCGTCAAAATCCTGCGCCGGGGGGAGCTGATGCCAGGGAGGCATGGGAGACATCATGAAAAGGCGCTACGCGGCGGTTGACGGGCGCGGGATCATATCGGTGCAAGAGGACGAGATCGGGCCGCCCCCCCCGGGCAGGATACTGGTCAAGGTCTACGCGAGCCTCATAAGCCCGGGCACGGAACTGGGCAACGTAATCAACAGGCGCCGCAAGCCAGACCCATCCGTCGGGCCGAAGATATTCGGCTACCAGAACGCCGGGGTGGTCGAGGCGGTGGGCGAGGGCGTGACGCGATTCAGGGCCGGCGACCGCGTTGCATGCATGGGCGGCGGCTACGCCACGCATTCCACTTATTGCCACTGCCCGGTGAACCTGGCCGTGCATCTTCCGAAGGAGGTTTCCTTCGACGATGGGGCGTACAACCATCTGGCCGCCACGGCGCTTCAGGCAATCCGCCGCGCACAGCTCCAGATAGGCCACAATGTCGCCGTCTTCGGACTGGGGATCGTCGGCCAGTTGTGCTGCAACCTTGCGCGAATAGCCGGCTGCCGGGTCGCGGGAGTGGACGGGCTCGGAGTCAGGCTCACCAGGGCGCTGAAGGTCGGAGCTCATGCGGTCTTCCAGCCGGATTCGGACGACATCGTGAAATCGGTGCTGGAGTTTACGGAGGGCGAGGGGCTTGACTGTGCCGTCATGGCCTTCGCCGGCGACGGGACGGAGACCTTCAGGAACATCGTCAGGATGATGAAGAAGGCTCCGGACACGCACCAGATGGGCGTCGTGGTCGTCGTAGGCGGCTGCCGGCTGGACATGCGTCTGGCGTCTGAGGCGGGCAATCTGGACATCCGCAGCTCGGCCCGCACCGGCCCGGGCTATCACGACAAAGAGTGGGAGCACGGGAGGGAATATCCGCCGGCGGCGGTGGAATGGACCACGCAGAGAAACCTGAAGGTCTGCATACGCCTGATGCAGGAGCGCGAACTGAAGGTCTGGGAGCTTACGACGCACAGGATGCCGCTGTCGAAGGCGCCGGAGGCCTGCGAGGAGCTCATCCAGCATCCGGACAGGGCGCTGGGCGTGATACTGCTGCCGCAGGAGGAATGAGCGGGCGATCCGCCGGGGTTGTAACATCCGGTTGCGCTGGCCCCCGAAGGGAGGGGGATTCGCGTGGACGGCAAGGGGCTTACCTCAGCCCTTCAGAGTAGACGCGCTCCCATACGATTGCGTTCCTCGCGATTTTTACCCCAGGCTCCTTTCGGAGATCGCCGGGAGGTAAGACCGCGCCACCTTGCCCTTAACTGTCTATCCCGCTCCCTCTGAAAACCATTCCCTCAGACCAACAGCGCAACCGGCTCGGGTTGTAATTATTTGCCGCCCTCAGATAGCGACTACTGCTGGTGGCGCGCACGAACCGAAGCGACAACAGCGCTCCACGAACGGATGCACTCCATCCTCTGTGTCCCGACATAGGGGGCGGCAAACAATTACGCCGGATCGGACGCACGGACCGGCGGACGTCTCCGGCAGCCTCCCCGCAGCGCGACGGGTAATCGTCTGGCAATGGCATCTTTCCGGCGATGGGAAATGGAGTACACGCAACCATTGGGAAGAGGGGGACCGCCTCCCGCGCGCCTCCGGCTGAAGGCGCCGCTCCCGGTCATGGCGCTCGCGGATCACATTACGCTGAGCATCTCATCAACGCCTATGGACGCGGCGCAGAGCAGTGAGTCCGACGCGCCGTAATAGACGATGAACTCGCCGTTCAGCTCCACCGCCCCGCATGTGTAGACCACGTTCGCCACCAGCCCTTTGACCTCCCACTCGTCCTCCGGCTCAAGTATGAAGTCGTCCAGCCGGCCGATTACCTTCCGCGGATCGTCGAGGTCAAGCCACGCCGCGCCGAGGCGGTAGACCTTCTTATGATCTACGCCGTGGTAAAAGAGCAGCCAGCCCTTCTCCGTCTTGAGAGGCTGGGCGCCGAGTCCCATGTAATTGCAGTCCCACATGCCCGGTCGCACGCCCATCAGCGGCTGGGAATCGTGCCACGTCTTCAGGTCCTCGCTGAAGGCTATCTGCATGTTGGGCCTTATGCGATGTATGAGGACGTACTCGCCCTTGTACTTCTCCGGCAGAAGGCCGCTGGTGCGCTGCTGGACCTCGGGCATCAGCTTCCCGTGCCGCTGGTACGTCTTCCAGTCCTTCGTAGTCGCCAGAGCCAGGCAGGTGTGGTTCGGCGCGACCTGGACGTAGACGATGTAGTAGGTGTCGCCGATTTTCGATATGCGCGGGTCCTCGATGCCCCACAGCTCGTCAGGGCCCTCTCCCTCGAGCTGGAATCGCTCCGGCCGTTCGTCAATGTCGTAGCCGTTCGACGATATCGCCAGTCCCAGGCGCGTCACCGGCCATTTCATCCTTACGTTCTTGCGCGCCTCATCGCCCTCCGCACGGTAGAGCAGATACACTCTGCCGTCGTGGATAGTAGCGCCGGGGTTGTAAACGTACTTCGAGTCCCACGGAACGTTTGGTCTGGGCCTCAGTATGGGGTTCTTCGGACACCTTCTCAGTCGAATCTTCTTCATGTATGTGGATCCTCCCCTGCGCTGGCTGTCTCCCTTCCGCCGACCTCGCCGGCGATTCCTGAAAGCGGCCCCACGGACCGATCCGGGGGGCCGCGATCTTTCCTGGTGACTGCCGACCGGCGGCCCCGGCCCTCTGATCCCATCCAAAAACTCCGGCGGCGGCCGGGGTCCCCGAAGCGTCCCGCCCGATCCGTCCGGAGATTTCCGGGCAGGTTCTTATGAATCCGTACTCCGCATCCCGTCCGCGTAGCCGCGCCGCTCCGGTCCGGGACGTCCCGTCCCGGCTCCCACGCCGCGGCCTGCGATCACCGCAGCAGTTTGAAACACGCGAACCCGCCGACCAGCAGCGCCAGGAATATCCACATCCAGAAGTCGAAGCGCTTCTCGATCTCCGTCTGTATCCTGGCACCGAATATCCGCAGCAGCAGGCCCTCCAGCATGAACCGGAACCCGCGCCCGACCAGCGATGTCAGGGCGAACGGCAGCAGCGACATGTTCAGGACTCCGGACGTGATCGTAAACACCTTGTATGGGATAGGGGTAATGGCGGCGGCGAGCACTATAAGGACGCCGTGCTCGTCATACCATCCGACTGCCGTGTCCACGGCTGTCTGTGACAGGATCCCCCAGGAGACGAACGCGTCGAGCACCGGCCTTCCTCCGAAATAGCCTATTGCCCAGCCGAGCATACCGCCGAGGACCGATGCCACGGTGCACAGGAAGGCGGCGCGCAGGGCTTTCCTGGGATTCGCCGCCCCGATCGGCAGCAGCAGTATGTCCGGCGGTATCGGGAAGAAACTCGATTCCGCGAAGCTGAACCCGAACAGCCACCATACGGCCGAAGGGCGCGAGGCGAAGGACATCGTCCAGTCCTTCATTCGCCTCATGAGGCGCTGGAACCATACGAACGGTCTCAGGAGGAGAAAGACGGGGCGCGCCGCCTCCGTAGCGGAAACCTGCGCCATTCCGGCTGCCTGGCGGCCCGTCGCATCATCTTGCGCCCGGTCTGTCATAAGAGCCTATCCCAAAACCTCCGGTTGCACAGCTTATGCGCTCAACGTTCCCGAATCGCCATGTAAGGAGTTTCTGGACAGGCTCTAAGAGTCTATCCAAAAGCTCCTCCGGCGCCCATCCTCCGCAGCGCCCCTCCCAATCCTTCCGGAGGCTTCCGGACAGACTCCAAACCTCCGGCCCCGCCTTGCGGGAACGCGACCGCGCCGCCCGGGCCGGCGCGCCGGCAGGCATCCCCCCGGCCGCCGTGCCGGGAGAATATATCCGATGCTCATTCATTCGTCCACGCAAGCGCGGGGCATTTTCCATGCCGTTTCACATCGAACGGCAGGTTTCTGGGCGAGATGCTGTCGCGTACCGGAGCCCACGCGGGCGCGTGGCTGTAATTGCGGATCCGGAATGTACAGGGGTCTGGCATCCTGCCCCGCCTTCGCTCGCCCGGTTCGAATGGGTGCGCATCTCCTGTCGTGCCGCTCTCGCGACGGAACGGGGCATGCCCAGCCTTAAGCGTCGGGATCCGAAACGATCCAGTATGGAATCCGGGCGCTACGGCTGGTCGCCTGGAGGTTATCCGGACCTCAGCCTGGCGGGCCGCCGCGCATTTGGATTACGCACCAGATTTTGGAGGGCGCGGACCGGATATGTGTCCGGGCGCATCTCTTGCGGGCTGCGCCGGGGTTTTTTGGCATTTACTGCATGCGCCCCGCCCCCAGACCCCCGTTCCGGTCGCCGGACGGATTTGCGGAGGGCGGCACCGGATGGTAACTTCCGGCGGGTTGGCCGTGTCCCGGGATCCGGAGATGCCCGGTCGCGGCAGGCCGGGGGAGTAGACGCGCCTGCCTCAGGAGGCTGCTTTGCCGATATGATAGACCCTGTACTGTGGGACCGTCTCTCCGCTGCCGATCCTTCGGAAACATCGGCGCGGTCTCTGTGTCGCTGGGACCAGGCTGGCGGCGGGTATGTCGTTCCGCTGCTCGGCGGAGAATATCTTGTCAGACCGTCGGCCCGCGCCGTCGAGACGCTCCGCCAAGCCCTCCGCTCCGAAAAACCCGCCGGCTTCAACGAAACGCTCCTTTCCGTGAACTACCTGCTCTTCGCGCAGGACATTCCGCCGGGCGGCAAGCTGCTTCCTCCGGAACGCCTGCCCGAAGGGCAGTTTTTCTTCAGAGGGATACACGCGCTTCCTCTCGAAAAACTTACGGGGCGGTTCGGGAACGATCCGGAGGCGTTCCTGGCGGCAGGGAAGCGTTTAGGCGCTGAGGTGGAAGGTTACGGCGATGCGTCTTTTACGTGGAATGCGCTGCCGCGGATACCGATAACGTTCGTCCTCTGGAAGGGAGACGACGAATTCCCGCCCCGGGCATCGGTCCTTTTCGATTCCTCGGCCCACAGGCAGATGGTGCTTGATGCGCTGGGTGCCCTCGCATCTCTGGCGATCAGGCGCCTGATCGCGGCGGCCGATGAAGTCTCCGGCAGGACGGCCGGCTGAGAAACGGATTGGAGGGGGCCCCGCCCGGCCGCATGGCCGTCCCGCGACGGGCTGGAAGGGAGCATTGGCGCGATGAAGACGATACGGACGGCCGTCGTCGGCCTTGGACCGCGCGGCCTGTTCTTCGCCAGGATGTACGACAGGCCGTCTCATCCGGGGTTCGAACTGCGGGCTGTCTGCGACATTGATCCGAAGGCGCTCTACCGCGCCCGCCGTGTGCTAGGCGACAAGGTGGCGTACTTCCGCGGCGTCGGGGAGATGCTGGCGGCGAAGGCGCCCGTTGACGCCGTGATCGTGGCCACGGACGATCCGCATCACGTCGAGCCGACCGTGGCCGCGCTGCGGGCCGGAAAGCACGTCATGGTCGAAAAGCCCCTCTGCCAGACGGTCGAGGACGCCCGGCTGATAGTCTCCGAGGCGCGTCGGGCCAGGGGCATATTCATGATAGGGTTCGAGCTGCGCGAATGCGTCGTCTTCCTGAAGATGCGCCGCCTGCTGGACGAAGGGCGCATAGGGGATGTCCGGATCGGTCACGCCTTCGACAATGTTTCCGTCGGCGGCAACTACTTCTTCCACTCGGCCCGCAAAAGGAAAGCGCACTACAGGTCGCTGCTTCTCCAGAAGGCGACCCACTCCCTCGATCTGCTCAACTGGTTTATGGGCAGCGTGCCGGCGAAGGTTTATGCTACCGGCGG
>JAOACM010000148.1 GCA_026417845.1 Planctomycetota bacterium
CCGGAAAGCACCATCATGCGCAGGGCTACGGCCCGCCGGAACCTCAACGCCGCCTCGTCATCCGGCGAAATCCCGCCTCCGGCAAGGAGAGCGCCGCAGAGGGAGTAGACATCGCCGTCCCTCCCGTGCCCCGTCAGGACCATAGGCCTCTCGTCGGAAAATATACCGAACAGATGTATGTAGACGTCGGCGATGCGGGCGTTGATATTCAGCGCTTCGCGGTAATGGTGCAGGCAGGCCCCCGGCAGGGTATCGCCGGAGGCATCTCCGCTGCGCGCCGCTACGCCGGATGCACCGGCGCCCGGTCCTGCCCCGCCTGGAGCCCCGGTGCCCTGGGGAAGTCTCGGCGGGGATCGTTCCGGGCCAGCGCTGGTTTTGCCCTCCGACGCCGCCGGAGACGGGCCGGCCGATTCCCTCAATGCTCCGGACTCCGCCCATGCGTGCGATCCGCCAGCCGCCATGCGCGCGGAGGCCGCGAGCAAAAGGGCATCGCCGAGCAGCAGCCTCGGGATCGGAGCCAGCGGATACAATTCGGCGGCCTTTTCGAAACAGCGCACGGCCTCCGTGAACTCTCCCCGCGATACGGCGCGTCTGCCCCTGTAAAGCCATGCCCGGACCCAGCGCGGCCGCAACCGGCAGGCCTCCTCCAGCAGCCTGTTCGCCCGCGCCTCTACGCGCCCGGAGTCTTCAGCGCCCGGGACGTCTACGCCGACTGCGGCGGCCAGAGACAAGGCATCCGCAAGCTCTATATGCGCCCTCGCGTCCCGCGGCGTCCACCGAAGGACCGCCTCCCGCGCCTCGATGACGTCGGATATCCTCGTCTTCAGAGCGATACCCCTGACCTCGTTCCCCTGTTCGCGCGGTCCGACACGCCCCGGCGGCTGGAGCAGCTCCCGCAGCGATTCCTCCGCCACCTCGGCTTCGATCCTCTTTGCTGCTGCAGCCATCGGCACCACCACGGCAGGCCATGCAAGCGCCGCCGCGGAACCGGTCAGCAACGCACCGCCCGCCCAAACCGGAAGGAATCTTCGCTCCGGGCGACTCACTGTCTTCCCCTCCCCGCCTCCCTTCCGGCCTGCAGCCCCGGCAGGCCCGAGCGCTGCCAGGATCAGAGCGCCGGAAAACACAGCCGGGACTTTGGCCAGGAACTCCACCGCGCAGTGTACGGCGAAGGCCGCAATGGCTGGCCGGGGACCTACCGCGTCGTATCTTTGCACATCATCGTCGGAAGGCGCGGATGCGACCTGGCCCTCTGGCTGAGAAACGACGGGGAGGCCTCCGGCCCGGCCCGTCGCATCGCGCGACATCAAGAGCCTGTCCGGAAGCTTCTGCGGCGGCCAAAGCTTCCGCGGAATCTGATCCAGCCCATTCGGAGGTTTTTGGACAGGCTCCAAATCTTTTCCCAGCGATGCCGGCGGGAGTGCGTCCGACGGGCCGAGCATAATGATATAGGCGGCGATCCACAGGAGCGGAAGCGCGAGCGACAGGGCCATTCCGGACGCGCCGGATGCGCCACCAGCTACGCCTGCAGATTCCGGGTTGAGCGGCGTGAGCGCTCCGGCCAGCGATCCCATCTCTCCGGCGGCGAAATACACGCCCGCGAATGCGGCTGCGGCCGCGGCTGCCCCGATCGCCCCGAACGTTCGGAGGCGAAGAGGTGGCAGCGGCTCTGGCGAATGGTCCCTCGCCCCGACCAGCATTCCACGAATCAGAAGCAGCCACAAAACCAGCCCGATCGCTCCATGCTCGGCCACCATCTGAAGATAGTCGTTGTGGGCCTCGCGCGTCTCCTCGCCGAGCGGCGTCTTGTAAAACGGGTAGTATTCCCCGAACCCCGCCGTGCCGACCCCGGCCAGCGGGTGGTCCAGCGCTATGGCGAGCGCGGCCTTCCAGTACTCGATCCTCCGCGCCATGGATTCGCCCAGCAGGTCTGGCGGCAGAAGCCCGTATGCCATCGCAGCCGCGAACAGTATGAAGCCAGCCGCGCCCGCCGCGGCCCAGGCCGTCGCCAACCACTTCCGGCGCTCTCGGACTCCATGACGCGGTATCCCGGCATCCCGGACGCCGCCGTAATCGGGGGTCCCGTTCGGAGGGATTTCGGCCCTTTGGACGCCACAATCGTGGGCCCAGCGCTGCGGGATCCCAAGCCCCGCGCTCCCTTCCCGCCGCACGATGAGGGCCGCGGCCACACAGATTCCGGCGGCCAGTGCCGCCGCGCCCCCCTTGGATCCGGCCAGCGCGAATCCCCAGAGCATTACTGCCAGACAGGCCGCCGGCCCGGCAATGGCAGGGATATCCGCGGGACGCAGGCTGCCTCCGGTGCTCCGGATTGCGCACAGGCGTCGGAGGGTCAGCCAGAGACAGGTCAGGATGGCGAGGTTCAGATACGCCGCGAAGGAGTTGGCGATGCCGAACGTGGAGAAGGCCCGTTCGGAACGGAGGCGCTCGATCCCGGCGCGTGTAGCCAGCTCGCCGTCAGGGGGAAGCAACCCCGCATTCAGCAGCGCATGGATGCGTTCGATCTCCATGTACCGCTGCCATATTCCGTATGCGGCCGAGCAAACCCCTCCGGCGACTATCCCGGCCGCCAGCGCGCGACCGGTGAGTGGACAGGAGGCCAGAGCAGCTGCCGTCAGAAACGCTACGAGCGACAGCGAGCAGGAAAAAGCTTCCTGCCGGGCTGCCGCCGGGTCTGGAGACCGGAGAACACCGATGAAAAAAACGGCCGCCAGCCCGGCAGCAGGCAGCCATATCCGGGGCGCTAAACCAATGCGGCGGGCGGAAGTCAAAAGCCACAGGCCGGTCAGCAGAGATGCGCCGCAGAGGACGGAGTTGACGAGGGCGTTCCCCGGACCGATGTCCGACAGACCGAATACCATCGGCCGCATGCAGATATACGCCAGCAACAGGCCGATCGCGGCCGCCCTGAAAATTCCGCCTTCCCCCGCGTCCGGACGCGCGGTGGTATCTCCTGCCCCATAAAGCTCGCGCGCCACGCGGAACTCCTCACATCCCGTAACCGGCCGCGGCAGACGTACGATTCTCGAGGAAAACGGTATACCGCACTACACGTTCCCCGAGTCGGCGGCCAAGGCGCTGGCGGCCATGCGCAGGTACGCCGAATGGGTCGAACGACCCCAGACGGATATCAGAACCTTATATCTCGCCGCACCTTCTCTGCCGGAGCAACGAGAGGGGCGAGCCCAAGGACATCAGCCCGCCGTGGCGCTCCCGTCCGCGGCGCCGGCGGGGCAACGCGCACCCCGGCCGAAACGTTTCCC
Source organism: Planctomycetota bacterium (assembly GCA_026417845.1). Lineage (GTDB taxonomy): Bacteria > Planctomycetota > SZUA-567 > H5-PLA8 > CALKMO01 > CALKMO01. The sequence continues at coordinate 3,282 of JAOACM010000148.1, forward strand.
CGAACGATAGCTGGCCACGTAAGAGCCTATCCAAAAACTCCCCCTCCTGGCAATAGGGACCGCTGAGCGTACAGCCGGTTGCGTTGTCCGCCGACGGGAGGGAAGTTTGCGCGGGCAGGGAAAGGGCTTACCCCAGCTCTTCAGAGCGGAGATGCTCCCAACCAGACAGCGTTTTTGCGATTTTTACCCCAATCGCCATCCGGAGAGCGCAAGAAGTAAGCTCGAGGCGCCCCCGTCCGCAACTGTCTGTCGCGTTCCCTCTGATAACGGCTCCCGCGGACCAACAGCGCAACCGCCTCCTGAGCATATAAGCCAAGCGCCGGAGGTTTTTGGATATGCTCTAAGAAGCTATCCAGGAACCTTCCAGGCGAGAGGGTTTCCATAGCGCCCCACCTACCTGTTCCGGAGGTCTTTGGACGGGATATAAGAACCTCCCCCAGCGCTCATGGTTTCCGCAGCGACCTGCCCGACCGTTCCGCAGGTTTTTGGGCAGGTTCCGATCGTCCGCGGCGCGGAGCGACCCCCGGCTGAAGCGCTGGCGCCGCCGTCACCTTTGCCGTCCGCCCGGAGAATCCGCCGGCGGAGGCGTCGCGGCGCCTCCTTCCTTCAATGTTTCCAGACCGGCCGCGGCCATGACTCGAACCCCGGGATCGGCGTCGCCGGCCAGCCTGCGCAGGATGCCGGCCGCCGGCGGACCGATCCTGATCGCCAGGCGGCATGCCGCGGCGCGCCTGGCGGGAGAGGGCGAGGCCGATTCCGAGGCGAGCATGTCGAGCGCCGCCTGTCCCTGCCTGGCCAGGCCATCCTCCGCCAGCGCCGTCAGGGCCGAATCCGAGTCGCGCCATATCTCTGCAAGCCGCGCCACTGCCTCGGACCGCGGCATATATCCCAGCGCCTCGACGGCCGGGTACTGTTCCGCGAACGATCCGGATCGCGACAGGCGGATCAGCAGCTCGACCTCCGCCACCCCGCCGACCCTGGCCAGGGGAATCAGCCACCGCGGGTCGAGATTCCGCAGGCGCCTTGCGGCCTTCAGCACCGCCGCCCGCCCTTCGGGATCGCCAAGCGCCGACAACGCCCCGGCGGCGGCAACCCGGACGTCCGGATCCTCGTCCTCCAGTAGCGGCACGATGGCCGGAGCGAAGTTGGCATCCCCTATCTTTTCGCAGGCTACGCACGCATAGTAGCGGACCGGAGCCGATTCGTCGGCCAGGCACAGCAGGAGCGCTCTTCGCAGACTTCTCAGTTCTGGCGATCGCGCGTACCCCCGCGGCGGGTGACGTCCCAACAGGAAGGCCCCGGTCGTTCTCAGGAAGTCGCGGTCGCTTTCCATCAATTCCACGAACATGGGCAGATCTTCAGATGTAGCAAGGCGATCCATCTCCGTGGCTATCGGCATCCACGAGAATATATTCGAGGATTTCAGCGCTTCCATCAGCGCGGTGATTCCCTTCCTGTCGCCTCTGGCCGTTATGTGCCTTGCGGCGGTTTCCCGGATTTCGCGGTCATCCGATTTAACGGCCTCCGCAAGCACAGTACCGCCATCTCCGGAACGCATGGCGGCTGCCAGCACGGCGGCTCTGGCAAGGCGTGGGGATGTTCCCCGAACCAGTTTCTCCAGAATGGCGCGGGAACTGGTATCACCGTCGCGGTGGCTGAGCCATATTATGGCCAGACGGCCCATCGGGCTGTCATCGGCCAGCGCCGCGCGCCGCCGCGTTTCCTCTCCGTCGCCGCATCTGGCATTAAGCCACATTTTCAGGGCGGCGAGAAGGCCGGCGGCTGGCGCATCAAGAGCCGATGCCCCGGACTTGAGCTGGCCGGTTCCCGGTGTGGGTCCGACGCCCGGGGATTGTGAGCCGGGCCGGCCGTCATCCGGCGTCGGGGCGGCAGAAGCCTGCCCTCTCCTCTCAGCGCCGGCTCCGGCAGGCCCGTCCGCATACCCGCTGCTGCTCCCTGCGGAACCTTTGTCGCTGGCGGAGCGCGCCGGCTCCGGAAAAAGTTCCCGCAAAACAGCGGACCCGACGGGATAGCCGAGAGAGGCAAGGCCGGCCGCAACGAGACACCGGGCGTGCATGGGCGGAGACGGCCCCAGCGAAGCGGACAGGACGGCGGCCGTCTCGCGGCATGGCCTGTCGAGCGCGCGGCGGAGCGCGCGCCGGGGCAACAGGAAACAGTCCGACCTTATCCCGGCCGCCAGCTCATTCCTCTCGGATTCCCCCCATTCTCCGTATTCCTTAGTCCTGAAGCCCGTATCGTCCAAGGCGGCCAGATGCTCGGGATCGAACCTCCTCCATGCGCCCTCCGACCACAGCCGGATCCTGGTCGCGGCCCGCTCCTGTTCCTTCAATGGCTCGCGGACTGAGAACCCCATCGTGCGTCCGGTCAGTTCGAACAGCGCCTTGCCGGCAGCCATCCTCTCATATGCCGCCGTCTCCTCCTTGATCATGCGGGCCAGCGCCGGTATGGCCTCCCTGGATCTGAGCGCGACGGCCGCGTGGACGGCCTCTCTTCGGACGCCCGCGTCGGCGTCCCGCAGCATCGGCAGCACGTAGTGGACGATCGCGGCCCGGAAGGCAGCACCGCAATCGGCGAGTCTGCCCAGGCCGGCAACCGCAGCCCGGCGGTCGTAGGGATCGGGGGATGTCAGGCCGTCGAGGAGGAACGGAAGCGCGAGCGGCGAAAGCCATCTGGCAGCCAGCGATGGAGACACCGTAAAGGCCGGGCGTCCATCCGCAGGCGGTTCGAAGGTTCCTCCGCAGGCCATGGCGGCCAGATCGCCGGGCGCTTCCCGCAAAAATGCCGCAAGGAACGCCTCCGGACCCGCCGGCGATCCGTCGCGCCGGCCGGCGATTTCCGCCAGCCGTTCCGACAGGATATCCCGCCTGGTCCGCCCCGCCTGTTTTTCAAACCATTCCCTCATAGTCTGGGGCTTGTCGCTGTCCGGAAACAGGGTCAACCGGAAAAGGGCGGTGGCGATTTCGCCCTCCAGTTCCCCCTCGCCCTTGGCCAGTATCTCCATAAGAGGCGGAACGGCATCCATTTCCCCGCCATAGCCGAGCGCGCGTATCGCTCTCCTGGCGAGTCGTGTGTCTGAGGATCTGGCCAGCAACAATATCGGACCGCGTGCCTCCGCCGCCGCCTCGCGCTCGATGAAAGAGAATACTGCGTCAAAGGCTGCCTCAATCCTTGTTCGCCTTGGATCGCCCCCCTGCCGGTATCGCTTCGCTTCCTCCGCAGCCGCCCTGGCCCACTCCACCAATCTGGGACCCGCGGCCGCCTCCCGCATCCGGCACAGGGCGAGCGCAGCCTGCCGGGAAACCTCGAACGAAGGATCCTTCGTCGCCTCAGCGAGGACCCTTGCCGCCTCCTTCCCTCCTATCTTCCCCAGCGCGTCAGCTGCCATGACCCTCATGCGGGTCAGTCGTTCATCACGGAGGAGCGGCACGAGGTCCCGGACGGCCGTAGGATCCCTCATGTCACCCAGGAACTCTACCGCCAGATATCTGGCCTCCAGCTCACCGCCCCTGGCGGCCTTGGCGAGTTCGCTCATCAGATCCGGATCAGCCCGGCCGCCCGCCTGGCGGGCAAGAAGCCCCCTGAGAAACCGGGCAAACATGCCTGCATCCACGGGAATACCGGAGGGAGGATCGCCGATCATTGCCCGGAGGCTTCCTCTCTCGTAAGGCATCTTCAGCGCGGACGGAGTGAGCATTGAGGCGCGCGATACCTCAGCGCCTCCGCCCGGCGGATCACATGAGCACAGGAAGAAGATCGCGCGCTCGCCGGGCTTGAGCGCGTAGTAGGCCGTATTCCAGTTGTAGCTGTTGAATCCTTCGATCTCGACGATTTCGCGGCACTCGCCCTTGAACCGCTCGATCACCCTGGCCGTTGCTGCGTGGCTGGTAGATGCGAGCACCTCGGCGTCAACGATCAGGTCGGCCGCGGCGGCGGCCTTCTCCAGCGGCAGCGTTGGTGGCGGCTCGACGGCTGCGGCGCCGAAGGCCGCGGTCGCCGCCGGAAGCGACAGGCAGACGGTCGCCACGAATGCCGACAACGAATGCCTCGGGGCGCATGGCCGTAAATGCGGATGCCAACCAGGCGATTCGGGAGCTGTCGGAGGTAATCTGTGGAGACACGGGCGGGAGGCGACGGCGAGCCAGCCTTCCCCTCGTAGTGCTTCTGGAAGCCCGCATCCAACTTTGCAGCTACGGCCATGCACCCAATGCCTCGGCATATTCCTTCTTCCATTCCTCCCGGCTTTGTTGCATAATTAAAGTCGTAACTCAATGTATAACAACAGGTTGTGCGCAAATGCTCCCGCCGGAGCATAATGCCGCAACCTATTGCACATCAAGGTCTTACGGCCTTTATGCAACAAAGCCATTCCTCCCGGTCATCACGTGCATATCTCCCGGAGCGCGACCCGGCCCCTCGCGGGATTCTTGCGTCGTCAGGCCCTGTGCCAGACAGGCTTGGCGGCTCAGCGCTGGGGAATCGAACAAGCACCAGCCCCCGCCCTCGCGGAGGACGGCGTTCAGGATTTCGCTCGCCGCTCAATTTCCCGCACGGAAACGCGAGGAGCAATTCCCCTGCCAGTGCCTACTGCCTCTCCGATCGCCCCTTCTCCCCGATCCCGCCCGGTATCCATGTCCCGATCCGGCCGCCACGCCACGCCCCGCTCCGGCCGGTCGCGCCAGATTAAGCGCCTGTCCAAAAACTTCCTGCCGGATAGTGGAACTCGCCGAGCGTACAAGCTCCACGCCGGAGGTTTTCGGACAGGCTCTAAGGCAGCCCATACCGCTTACGGAGGTACCACTCGACGCACAAAAGCGTTATTATCGAAAGGAAGACCGGCCACCTGTCCCACAGCGAACGGTCCTTGTGGCGCTCCAAGGTTCTTCTGGAGGCGCGGAGTCTGGCGCGCAGATCTCCGGCCTCCGCCAGCGTCATGTACTCGCCGCCGGTATCGCGGGCCAGTCTCCGCAACAGATCGGCGTTCTGCCACGGCTCGCGCATTTCCCTGACGGAGGGTCCCGCTGCGATCGCGATCCTGTCCGTTCCAAGGTCCTTTCCTTTGAGCCTTGCCGAAGCTTCGAGCCGGTAAATTCCAGCCGCCGGCAGATCGAAGACGGCGGGATAGACACCCTTCTCCGACGGCGATGGAGCGGGATCCATGAACTGGGATCGGCCGTCCGGCCCGGTCACGACCAGCCTCACGGACGCCTCGTCTGTCGGCACGTAGTCTCCATCCAGCACCCGGACTGCGGCGATGGCCCTGTCGCCCCGCCCGTAGAAGAAACGTTCGACGTCTATCGTGACGAGCTGATTGGGCGCCTCCAGACGGTACCTGGCCAGCCATCTTATCGCGTTCTTCCAGAACTTCTTGTAGTAGCACCTTTCGTCGTTCGGCTCCCCGAAATGCTCCTCCCAGTCCACCCCCCAGCCGGCGGTGGTATCCGATGTGAACGCCATGGAACGGCCCCGGCCGACGTCTTGGACCGCGAGCGCTACCGCTGGACCATAAAAGCCCTCGAAAGCCGGATCCTTCACCGTCGCCAGCGTCACCGCCGCCGGCTTGGCCCGCTCCACGGGATTGAAGCCGTGGAATTTCGGACACTTGGCCCATATCTGCCTGTTCTTCTCCGGGTCCTTATCGAGCATCATGATGGGGTGGCGCCAGGCCTCCGGCGTCAATTCCCACTCCATTATTCCCCTGTCTCTTATACACATCT
>JAOACM010000149.1 GCA_026417845.1 Planctomycetota bacterium
CCGCCGCCTATACTCGCCTTTCGATCCGGCGGGCGGTTCCCGCCGCGTTTTTTCGTGCGCGCGCCCCTAGCTCAGTCCGGTAGAGCAGGTGATTCTTAATCACCGGGTCGCAGGTTCAAATCCTGCGGGGCGCACCATTTCCCCATAATATGCGCGTGGCGCGGGAGAAAGTTATACATCCGGCGCCGACCATGCCGCCCGGGGAATTTGCGTGTAAGGAGGGAAGCCATGATTCGACCCGGCGTGCCATTCGTTCCGGTGAGCGTCGTTTTCTTTTGCGCCTCGGCTTCGTGCGGCGAGGTTTCGTTCGCCGCCGGGCCGGCCGCCGCGAGGGAGGGCGACAAGGTCAGGATAAGCTTCGCCATGTCTGCGCCGACCGATGTGGAGGTGGCGATCCTGAACGCGCAGGGGAGGATCGTCAGGCGCCTGGCCGCCGGGGTGCTGGGCGGGAAGAACCCGCCGCCCGGACCGCTGAAGCCGGGCCTGGCGCAGGACCTGGAATGGGACGGGAAGGACGACGCGGGGAAACCCGCCGCGGGCGGGCCGTTCAAGGTCCAGGTCAGAGCGGGGATGTCGGTCAGGTTCGGACGGATATTCGGGACAAGTCCGTACACGGGAGTATTGAGCTCCGGGGGACCTTGCGACGGCGTGGCCGTCGCCCCGGACGGCTCGATCTACGTCAAGATGGCGTCCCTCGTCCCCCAACTGCACGAGGCGATACCGTGGCAGGTGCGCAAGTTCGACAGGACCGGGAAATATCTGGCGACGATCCTGCCGCACCCTCCGTCAACCGACCCGGCGAAGGCGACCGCCTTCCGGCTGATAGACGCCGGCGACGGCCAGATGACGCCCGCCCAGCATACTCCGCTCGATCCCGTCCTCTTCCGCTTCGGCAATAACATCTACAACAAGGTCGTGGACGGCTCGCTGGTCTTCATAGATAACGACACCGCCAGACTGACCTTTTTCAGGCTTGACGGATCCAACGCGATAAAGACGGTGCCAATGCGCAGCTCGCCGGAAAAGCTCAAGTGGGCTCCGTGGCTCGCGCCGCAGATAGCCTTTTCCCCGGACGGGAAATACGCCTACTACTCAAACGTAGCCAATACACCCTACGAAGCCAACGTCCACCCCTCCAAACACGACCAGAAGTTCCCTCAGGGAAGAGTCTACCGGCACGACCTCACGAGAGCGGGTTCGGATCCGGAGAAGTTCTACGACCTGGAGCTGCCCGACTACGACAAGCAGAAATACTGGATGCCGGACGCCTGGAACAAGTGCACGGCCGCCTACGGCGTCGCCACGGATCCCTCCGGCAACGTGTACGTGTGCGACCTTGTGAACCAGGAAATCGTCAAAGTATCGGCCGATGGGAAGAAGCTGTCGGCCACGAAGGTGCCGTGGCCCGAGAAGGTCGTCGCAGGCAGGGAATGTCTCTATGTCGTCAGCCGCCTGGACAGGCCCAGGGACGGCTATGTGGGGAAGAAGCTGGTCAAGGTGACCGGCGAAGGCCAGGCAGCCAGGATCGTTGCCGAGATGACGCTTAAGGGATCGCTGGGCCATTCGATCGCTCTGGACGGGACTGGAGAGAAGCCCGTCCTGTGGCTGGGCGGCGGCGATCAGCTGGTCAGGGTGGAGGACCGGGGGACGGAACTGGCATCGGGGGAGAACATCCTGAACCCGAAGGACGCGATCGGCTTCGTCTGCTTCGGAGATACGGACGTCGAGGCAGAGCTCGTATACATCACCTCCGGAATGGGGCCGGTCTGGAGGTACAACGGAGAAACGGGCGAGGGCGGACTGCTTCCGATAAAGGCGTGCGACCTGGCCATAGGCCACGACGGGACGGTTTACTGCTGGGGCGATACCGGCAGCTACCATGGCCCCATAGCCCGCTACTCCCGCGACCTGAAACCCGCGCCCCTCGCATCCACGGGCAGGCATACCTACGGCAGCGTCTTCGGCCGCTACGGCCGGGGCAACAACGCCCCTGGCATGGATGTTGACTGGCAGGGGCGTGTGTACGCCACCTGCGGCTTCAACGACTGCCATATCCGCGTGTACGACGCGGAGGGGAAACTGGTCGAGTACGAACGCAGGAAGGTCGTCGGGGAGAGGACGAAAGAGGAGGTCCCGGTTTTCGTCCAGTTCATCCTCGATCAGGGCGGCAACATCCGGCTGGACCCGGCCGGAAACGCTTACCTCCTGGAGATCGGACTGCCGAAGGGCTTCACCCCGCCCAAGGGCTTCGAGAAGGAGCCTTCCTACACGCGGTGTTCGGGAACCATCTACAAGTTCACCCCGAAGGGCGGCACCTTCAGACAGACGAAGGACGGGTGGGAGGCGGAGGGGGCCGTCGGCCATTACTCGTTCCCGAGCGGGCCGATATCGGGATCGTGGGCCTCGACGCAATCGGTCTGCCATTGCATGCGCCCGCGCTACGACGTGGACGCATACGGACGGCTTTACATCCCACACGGGGTGACCTACAAGGTGACGGTTTGCGACAACGCGGACAACCATATCCTGACCTTCGGCGGCTACGGGAACTGGGACGCGCAGGGGCCGGGCAGCGCGGAGCCGAAACCGGAGATCCCGCTGGGCTGGCCGATATTCGCGGGGGCGAGCGACAGGTACATATACGTCGGCGACGGTTTGAACCACAGGGTCGTGCGGGCGGACAAGGTCTGGGCCGCGAGCGGGACCTGCGACGTAAAGTAAACTACGGCCCGCCGGAAGGCTGAGGCGAGTCGGATGCGTTGGGAGGGCGGCCGGAGGGGAGGTGTCTTCCTGGGCCTTGTCCCGTTTCCCGTTGAAATTCGGGGCGGGGGGGCTTGCCGGCAACCGCCGAGGCGACGGCTTTCGAGTCCGGCGGGGAGAACAGGGCGGCACTTCCCGGCCCAGGCCTCGCGCATCGCCTTCCGGCGACGAACCGCCTCGCGCGGGCAGGCGGGCCGGGCCGGCTGCCCCGTCGGTCCGCAGGGGCAGCTCTCAGAGAGGACGCTACGGACGTGCGCGGAGGGGCACGCGCGGGAAGGCCCGCCGCCGGTCCGCAGGAGGCGGATCTCCGTAAATCCGGCGTGCGCCCCGCCGGCGCTCAGGGCGGATAGTGCTTTGCCGGTTCCTCGCCGCGCAACACGGCCAGCGCTCCGGCAGCAAGCGCCTCCATCTCCCGCTCGCCGGGGATGACCATGACCGGAGCGATAAATGCGACCCGGCTCCGGATCCAGTCGGGGAACATCGCCGAATTCGCCATGCCGCCGGTCAGCACGATCACGTCCACGCGGCCCGACAGTACCGCGGCTCTCGCGCCTATCTCCTGCGCCACCCGATAGGCCATCGCCTTGTAGACGAGTTCAGCCTGGCGATCGCCGGCCGCGATGCGCCGCTCGACCTCCCTCGCGTCGTTGGTTCCCAGATGGGCAACCATGCCGCCGCGGCCGCGGATCATGGACAGCACCTTCTCCAGAGGCGGGTTTCCCGACAGGCAGAACCTGGCAAGATCGGCAGCGGGGACAGTTCCCGAACGTTCCGGCGAGAACGGGCCTTCGCCATCGAGGGCGTTGTTGACGTCCACGGCCCTGCCGCCCTCCCACGCGGCGACGGAAATGCCGCCGCCGAGGTGGGCGATGACGGCATTCATCCGGTCGGACTGTCGTCCGAGCCGGCGCGCCGCTTCGCGCAGCGCGGCCCTCTGGTTCAACGCATGGAACACGGACCGTCTCGGGAAGGCGGGATGTCCGCTCACGCGCGCGATGTCGCTCAGCTCGTCCACCACCGGCGGGTCCACCACGAACGCCGGTATGCCCATCGGTCCGGCGATCCGGCTGGCGATTATGCCGCCGAGGTTGCAGGCATGGCGGCCGCCGACTCCGGCGCGGAGGTCCGCCAGCATGGCCTCGTTGACGCGATACGTGCCGCCAGGCACCGGCCGGAACAGCCCGCCGCGCGCGGAAACCGCGTCGAACCTCGCACCGGCCCCCTCGCGCTCGCGGACCAGACCGGTCACCACCGCCGTCCGGAACTCCTCCTGGTCGCATATCGAAGGAAATCCCGCCAGCTCTTCGACGGAATGGCTCAACGTCTCCTTCCAGAGGGGATTTTCGCCCTCGAATACGGCCACCCGCGTCGAGGTCGAGCCGGGATTTATGACGAGGATGCGGAATCCGCCCATATCGCCGCCTGCCTTTTCTCATCCCACTTTCTGATGGAGGCCGGTCGTAACCGGATGACCGTCGGGGGGTATGATTGCGCGGACGGATCATCCGCCGCCGGACAGCCCGTCTCCTCCCCTGATTCTGAGGCCCTGTCCCAGAAAACCCGAACGCGGAGCCGGGGGCTCGATGCCGCATCCTTCCCCGCCCGTGTTTCGGGGACAGGCCCTAATCCCCGGATTCCGGCAGCGTGCCGAGCAAAGCCGCCAGGCACGTCGAGAAGTACTTGCTTTCCGCCGTGTCCGCCCTCCCCGTCATCGCGACCGGGACTTTGCCGCCCACGAGCACGGAGGCCGGCGGCAGGTGCGCGAAGTGGGCGAGGACCTTGTAAACGAGGTTCCCCGACTCGACATCCGCCACTACCAGGATGTCCGCGCAACCCGCCACTGGCGATACGATCCCCTTCGTGCGCGCCGCCTCCGCGCTCACGGCATTGTCGAGCGCCAGCGGGCCGTCGAGTATCGCGCCCGGTATCTGGCCCCGCTCGCCCATCTTTGCGATTATCGCAGCGTCCGACGATGACGGCATGTGCTCGTAATTTATGGTCTCGCTGGCCGAGAGCATGGCTACCTTCGGGCACTTCCAGCCGAGGCGTCTGGCCGCCCCGATGGCGTTTCTCACGATAGCGACCTTGGTATCCAGATCGGGCCTGATGTTGACGGCAGCGTCGGTAATAGCCAGGACCCGGCCGATCTTCCGCACCTCGAAGAATGCCAGATGCGACAGGGTGGCGTCGTTGTCCATGAGCCTGTGGTCGCCGCGCATAGCCTGGGGTATGAGCAGGGGCGTGATGCGGCCGCTGGCAACGGCCGCCGCCTCGCCCCTGGCGGCCATCTCCATACATGCCCTGAGCCCCGCGGCATCATCGCCATCCACACCGAGGAAGGAAAAGCCGTGCAGGGGTTTCCCGGCGATCTCCTCGCATCGCCCCCGGCTCTCGGCCATCACCGGCCGCAAAAGTCCCTCGGCGGTCGCCATGGAGAGGGCGTCGAGTATCTCCTTCTCGGCCCCTACTACCGCCACGGCGACCGGCGTCTTGCCGCCGATCCTCAGCCGTTCGGGTATGTCGCGGAGCGCGGTCAGAGGCGGCATCCTTTCCCTCCTGCGTCCCCGGTACGCGGGTTTCCGAATCCCTGATGCGGGAGGCCCCGGAGCGCGGTCCGCTTCCACGCCCCCGCGGCGGACGCCCCCCCGGCATCGGGTCGCGCCAACGCATCGCGTTACGGGGTTCCCCCCCCCGCTATCTCAGCGCGCCGGGGCGCGGCCCTCCCCGGCGTCTCCCTCCGGCCGCGCGTTCGCGGAAGTCGCGATCGCCAGGGCCGCCGACAGCAGACGGAAACGCGGCGGGTCGGCCCTCGAATTGACCAGCACCGGGAACGAAAGTCCGACCACCATGCCGCACACATCGGCGTCCGTCAGATGCACCAGCGCCTTGTAGCATATGTTCGCCGCCTCGATGTTGTGCGCCACCAGAATGTCCGCCTTCCCTGCGACAGGCGAGCGGACGCCCTTTATCCGGGCCGCCTCCGCGCTGACCGCGTTGTCGAGCGCCAGAGGCCCGTCAACCACGCAGCCGGGTATCTGTCCGCATTCGCTCATCTTGGCCAAGAGGGCGGCGTCAACCGTCGAGGGCATATCCGGATACAGGATCTTCTCGGTGGCGGCCAGCATCGCCACGTTCGGAACGGACACGCCCAGCCGGTGGGCGACCCACACCGCGTTCCGGACTATTTCGACCTTGGTCGGCAGGTCCGGGCTGATGTTGACCGCCGGATCGGTCAGGATCATCAGGCGGTCAAAGCCGGAGATGCCGAAGACCGCGACGTGCGAGAGCCGGCCCGACGCGCCCAGCGCCCGCCTTTCCACAAGCAGGGCGTGCATGAATTTGCCGGTGGATATTATGCCCTTGTTCAGAGCGCGCGCCTCGCCGGATTTCACGAGATCTATCGCAAGCCCCATCGCGACGGCGTCGTTTGTCTGGTGGATCACCCTGTGGGGAGAAAGGTCCATGCCGATTTCGCGGGCGATGGCCTCGATCCTGGCGCCGTCGCCTATGAGTATTCCGCGGCAGAGGCCCTCCCTCCAGGCCAGATCCACTCCCTCGAGCACCGACGGCTCGTGCGCCGCGACTACAGCGATGTTCGCTATCCCACACCTCTTTGCGCGATCCACCAGTTCGATGGTCGAACGGATAGCTTCCACGAATTCCTCCAGTGTGCTGGCTCCTTCCGCCGGCCTGTTTCATCCCGGCGGCCGCCGATTTTTGCCGGCGCGGCCGGAAATGCAACTTCACTTTTCCCGGGCGACCGGGCGCATTGACGCAGCTGCCGGGAGCCTCCGGCATTCCTGCCGGCATTCGTGCCCCCGGCTGGAGAGGGGAACCCGACGTACGCCCCTCCGCCGCATGATCGTTTGCCGGGCCGGTTGCGATGTTGATCCGCAGCGGCGGCGCTCAGAGAGGACGTGATGGATGGTCGCGGAGAGAGCGCGCAGGCTCGCCTCTGGCGCACTCTGAATGGCGACCGAGGTAAAAATCGCGGGGAACGCGAATCCGGGCCTGTGTGTTTGCTCTGTACGGCTGGGGCAACGCGTTCCTGCCGCGGCCGGGGATTCCCTCGCGATGGCGTACAGCGCAACCGCCTTTTCTCCGGAGCAGCACCGTTGACTGAACGGCGAAGGCGGCTAAAATTCACTCAGACGATTACCGATCCAAATTGCGAAGAATGTGTGTGTGGGGGGGGAAGGCTATGAGATCGGGAGAGGATGTTATACTGTCTCCGGGGCGGCGGTTGCGCGAATCGCGGAAACGGATGGGGCTTACACAGGCCGAGCTGGCGGAGAAATCCGGGGTGTCGCAGGCGGCCATCTCTCAGATCGAAAAAGGGACGAGCCGCGGGAGCGAGGCGGTGTGGCTGAAGCTGGCGCGGGCCCTGCGCGTGCCGCCCGAAGAGTTCAACGTTTCGCCGGCGCTGGCCGGGGAGGTGATCCGCCTGCCCCTGTTCGATGAGATTCCGTTGCGTGGCGCGAAAGCCTCCGCGCGCAAGATGGTGACGGTCACTCCGGATCAGTATGGTCCGACCCGTTACGTCCTGCGGGTCAACGGCGTAAGCATGTATCCCCGAATCCATTCGGGCGACTGCCTCCTCGTCGAGCGTTGCCATATCGTCCTGCCCCGTCTGAGGCGCGAACGGAAGTGGCGCGAGATCGGGCCCCTGCGGGATATGCACGGCCGCATAGTGGTGGCGCTGCTGAACGGGCAGCCGTTCCTGAAGCGGATCGAAGTGCGGCACGAGAGCGGAGGATTGTGTCGGATCGTGCTGGTCTCCGACAATCCGGAGATTCCTCCCCGCTTCGTGCGCAGGGACGAGGAACTCCGCATCGTCGGGAGGGTCCTGGAGATCTGGGCCCGTTGCTGACGGTGCCCGCGCGGAGCCTCTCCTCTGCCGGGATCGGAAGCCCGATGCGGGGGCGGCCCGCGGCGGCCGCCGGCACCCTGCTTGCGCCGGGCAAAAAGCGAAAGGGTGGAGACGGTGGCGGAAACGTTCGGAAGTCCATCCCGGCGGCGGGACGACGCGGGCGGACCGGCCGCGGGCGATCCGGAGCGGCGCGGGAAGCTTCCTCCCAGGCGTAAAAGCATCGAGGTTCGCGTCGGGAACATCGTGCTCGGCGGCGAACATCCCATCCGCGTCCAGACCATGACGACATCCAGGACGTCCGACCGCGAGGCCGTCCTGGCCGAGGCAAGGAGGCTCGAGGACGCCGGCGCCGAACTGATACGCGTGACGGTCCGGGACGCGGAATCCCTCGCAAACGTCCCGGCGCTCAAGGCCGCGCTCCGCGTCCCCCTCGTGGCCGACATACACTTCGACTACAGGATGGCTATTGGTTCTATCGAGGCTGGCGCCGACAAGGTCCGGATAAATCCGGGCAACATAGGCGGCGGGGAAAGGCTCCGCGAGGTGGTCAGGGCCGCAGCCGGCAGAGGGGTGGCGATCCGGATAGGGATAAATTCCGGCAGCCTGGAGCGGGACATACTTGACAGGTACGGATACCCCTGCCCCGAGGCGCTCAGGGACAGCGCGCTGCGGTGGATCGAACGGTGCGAGTCCTGGGGATACCGGAGCATCGTCGTATCGGTCAAGTCGAGCGATGTGCCCGCAATGGTAGAGAGCTATCGCCTCCTCGCCGCGGCCTGCGATTACCCGCTGCACCTGGGCGTGACCGAGGCCGGCCCCCCGCCCTACGGAACGATCAAAAGCGCCGTGGGTATAGGGGCGCTGCTGCTGGAGGGCATAGGCGACACGATCAGGGTGAGCCTTACGGCGGATTCCGCCCTCGAGGTCCAGGCGGGATTCGACATCCTGCAGGCGACGGGGCGCAGACTTACCAGGCCTGAGCTGATCGCCTGCCCAACCTGCGGGAGGAAGGAGATAGATGTCGAGAAGATGGTTGCGGAAGTCAAGGCGGAACTGGATCGCCGTGGCATTCGCAAACCGGTAAAGATATCAATACTCGGTTGCGTTGTGAACGGACCGGGAGAGGCTCGCGAGGCCGACGTGGGAATAGCCGTGGGGAGGGGAAAAGGTGTCGTATTCCGTCGGGGCGAGGCGGTGCGCAGCGTCGAAACGCCGGCCATCATGAGCGCCCTGATGGAGGAGATCGAGCGTTTTCTGGCCGGAGAAAACGGCGATTGTTTGCCGGGTCCGGGCCGGGGCTGCTCCCTGTAAGGCGGTTGCGTTGTACGTTATCGCGAGGGAGGTTCTGACCGCGGCAGGAATGCGTTGCCCCAGCCGTACGGAGCG
>JAOACM010000150.1 GCA_026417845.1 Planctomycetota bacterium
ACAGATCTGGTAGCGCTGTTGCTGTCCAGCTCGAGCGCACCACGACGAATAGCACCCCCCAGCCTGAACCCGGCAAACAATTACATCGGGCCGGTTTTTCGATGGCGTATCAATGCCCCCTGTCTCGCTTACCGCCGCACGTCCACGGGCGCACTTATGAACAACCCGACCCTCAGTCTCTCCAGCCCCTCCCTCCACGCCACGTATTTCCCGACGTCCTCCTCGTCGTACTCGCGCGCGGACTTCTCGCACTCTTCGTATATCTGCTGCGCCCGTTCGACATCCTTAAGCGCCTGCAAGGCGAGGTCCGTGCGGCCGGCCGTGGCCCTGGCCCCCTCGGCGAGCTTCTTTGCCTCCTCCTCCTTCCTGTCGCGCTCCAGCAGTTTCGCGTACCACGCCTTCCACTCTCCCGCCTTCCAACCTCTCTTCTTTCCCTTCCCCCTCGCGATCACGTCCAGGGCCTCCGTCAGCCCCTCCTCCTTCGCCCCAGGCTTGTCAAGCAGGCCCATGATGATGGCCAGCGCCTTCCTGTCCTTGAAAGACGCCTTTTTCCCCAGAGATTGGACGAGCGCATCAAGGAAAGGCCCAGCCGATGCCTTGCCGAAACCGGCCAGCAGCACCTCGTAGGCCTCCGGACCGGGAATCTCGCCTAACGTCCTCGCCAGCGCTATGCGCACATCGTCAGCCCGGTCATCCCACAGGGGCATCAGCGTCTTCGGGCCGCCGTCTATCCCCGTCTTTCCGATCGCGGCCACGGCCGCGACCCTTATGTCTGGCTCAGGATCGGAAATCCCGGCGGCTACGGCCGCGCGACCGTCCTGGCCGCCGCGTTCAGCCAGCGCCTCCAGTACCGCCTTCCGGACTATCTTGCGCGGATTTTTAAGGAGCGGCACGAGATCGGACGCCGGAGCGGAGGCGCGCACGACCTGGAATGCCGCCGTGCAAACGGACGCCAGGTCTTTGTCTTCTCCGCCCATGGCGTCCAGCAGGATCGGAACGGCCGCCGGTGTAACGCTGGTGCGTATCCCTTTCATCGCCGCGGCTCTCAGTTCGCCATTCCCGTTCCTCGCCGCCGCCACAAGAGCCTCACACGCGCCTTTCATACACATCCCGCCCAGCCCCTCGGCGGCGGCCAGTCTTATGTCCCGCTCTTCGGACTCGGCTGCAAGCCTTTCCGCCAGGACGGCAACCGACTTCGGAGAGACCATGCGGCTTAACGCCTTGACGGCGATGCGCCTCGCCGCCGGATCCTCCGACTTCGCCGCCGGCGCCGCAGCCTCGACCGCCTCCTCGCGCAGCTTCTTGTCGGTTTCCGCCAGCCGGACGAGACCTTCTGCGCACGCGGCCTTCACGTCGGCGTCGGCAGGCCCTTCCATGCGCTCTTTGAACAGGGGTATCGCGCGTCCCCTGAGCCATTCGGCCAGCGCCAGGGCTCCGGACTTCTTCGCTTCGAACGCTGCGCCTTCGTCCAGCGCCTTGCGAAAGGATCGCAGCCTGAGCGGCCGGTAGGCGACGGTCGCGACCAGGAGAAGTACGATCGCCACGCCGCCGGCCACGAGGAATTTTTTCGGGATCGGTTTGGGCTCTCTCACCGGCCTTTGTGAGCGTCTGGATACGCCCACCCGCCTGCTTCCGGCAGCCGATCCGCTCCCGGCGCCCGATCCGCTGCCGGTACTCGTCCCGGCCGCTTCTTTTTTTTCCGGCTCCGCCTTCGCTGCGGCCACGACTTCGGCGCGATCTTTCGCTGCGGCGATGTCTCCTCCCGGTTTCACGCGGCCGCTCCCGTCCGCGTCCTTTCCGCCGGTTTTCCCGCCGTCGTTATCAACCGCGGGTTTTCCCGCCTGCCTGTCCGGGGCGCCTTTCCCCGCCTCCCGCGCCGCCCTGACTATGCGGCTGGACGGCCGGGCTCCTCCGCGCGCGGATATCTTCGCCGGAGACGAAGATGCCGCGTCTGCGCGTCTGGCTGCCCTGCCGTCAGCCTCTGTTTCCGTTCCCGTCCCGGCTCCCGGACCGTCTCCAATCCGCCGCGCCACCCTGCCTGCCGACGGACCGCCGCCGGCCCCCGGCGGACTTCCCCCGCCCGCGGCATCGCCGCCTCCCCCCCCGCCTTCCGCGGGACTCGACGGCGCAGGCGCCGGCGACGCGATCCTCCCGGCCCCGGCGGAATTTTTCCTCCGCGGCGTCCATCGCGAAGCCGCTCCCTCTGAAGCAGCGGCCCGTTCGGACCCGGATCGCGCTGCGGCTCCTTTCGAAGCTCCGCCCGTATCTCGCGGGAGTCCTGCGTCCTCCCGGCCTGCGGCGCCGACAGGTTCGGGCGGAAGTCCCTTGCCATCCGGATTCCGCCGATCGGACGGGGTTCGCGCCTCGCTCATGGTGCCCTCCCTGTGTTGATCCCCCGACAAACCAGGTTACCGCCCGCCGGCGCGACCGCTTCGGCGGACCGGTGCCGATTTTCCCGGAATGGCGGAGATTGGCAAGGTCCCGTCCGCCAGGCTCGCACCTTCGGCACAGGCTGCGACGGCGAATCGCCTCAGCCCGGGCTTTTCACTCCCACGGCAGGGCGTCCAGATCATTCGCGTGCTCGATGAACGGCTCCCCGCGCAGCCGCGCACCGGGGGGCGGCGGCGGATGCTTCAGCGGCCCCTTGGGCGCCCTC
Source organism: Planctomycetota bacterium (assembly GCA_026417845.1). Taxonomy (GTDB): domain Bacteria; phylum Planctomycetota; class SZUA-567; order H5-PLA8; family CALKMO01; genus CALKMO01. The sequence goes on from JAOACM010000150.1 coordinate 2,657, forward strand.
GCCGCTTCGCGCCTCCGCTCTTCTGCCCGCGCGACCGGGATTATCCCGAACATCCCCTCCTCGCCCATGATCCCCCCGGCAGCCAGCTCAGACGGGTGAACAAGCAGACGGTCGGTCGGCAATATGAGGTTCCTTTTCAGTATGCGCGGCCTGACCTCTACGAACCCCACGCTGTCCCTGTCGGATGCGCTGTGTCTGTAAGATACGCTCACCTCCAGTATACCGAAGTCGCGGTCAACGACGAGCCTGTGCGATTCGTTGCCTCTGGGGTTAAGGACCGAATCGCTGAGCCGCCATGTCTGCTCGAAACGGACGCGCCACCTTTCGGATATCTGACAGGCCACAAACGCGCGCAGGTGGTCGTAACCTTCGAACCCGCGCGACGGCCGCGACGGGGCGAACCGGTGCTGGACGCCGAATATCCAGCGGCCGCCAGGATCGAACCGCAACCCGTATTTGCCGCGCTCCACCTTTCCGTTCTCGGCATCCACCCTGATCTCGCCGTCCAGCCGCATCCAGGGCAGCACGTTCCATGCCGCGTCTATCCGGAGGGCGTCGAACCGGTCCCCATCCAGCAGTCGCCGGCGATCCTCCGGATCAGGGAGGAAGTCGAGAGAGACGGCGAGCATGGCGTGATCCCTGATCCGCGAACCGTCCGGATCGCGCGTGCGCAGACGCTGATCCAGAACAAACGAGATCCGCGAAACCTTCCTTATGTCATCAACATCGTCGAAGTCGTATATCCTGACCGGATCGGACGAAGGAGCGCTGACAGCGTGGTACTCGATCCTCGGTTCAACCACATGCCGCAGCCCCCTTATCCCAAGAACCGGCACCTCGACACCGTCGAAAGTTCCGCAGATGCGGGTGGAGAGCGTGGCCCCCCATGTACAGGCGCCCTGATGCTTCGCATCGCCGTCCCTGCTGTCGTCGTAGAGCGCCTGCGAGGTCCCGACGTACGGTTTGAACGTCACCGGCCCCAATATCACCGGACGGCTCAACGTCAGCCCGAGGTGGAGCCTGCCCGCGTCGAAGCCGTCCTGATCAATAAGCCTGCGGTCGAACTCCCGGCGGAACCTGCCGGCCGAGAGCGTTCCGTCCAGGAAGAAGCCGAAGCCCAGGTGCGTCGGCAGGAGGTCCGCGCGCCCCATCGGCTCGTACCACGTAAACGGTCCGCGGAAAATGGACGTCGGCGGGGTGGCTTTGAAATCGAGAGGATCAGCCCTCCAGGCCAGCTCAAGCCGCCAGTCATCCGATATCCTGGTTATTGCCGCGAGCGCCTCGGGAGCCGATCCCTCCTTCCACGCCCTCCTTTCGTACTCGTTGAGAAACTGACGGTCCGACACCGCGGAATACTTCAGGTCGAGGTTCCATCCCGCGAATTTCGAAAGCTCATCAAATCCCTGATGATGCTGGAACTCGACCGCCCATCGCGTCCCGTCAGGATACCTTTCCGGGAAAAGCTTCGGCGGGCCGGCGTTGTCCATCAGCCGCCGTTTCTCGAACAGGATATTTTCATCGAAAGAGCGGCGCGGCCTTCCGTCGAGGAGCGGCGCCAGGTCGCGGCGGAGCTGGCGTTCCGAAAGCATCTTCTTTTCCCGCTCGCTGATATCCGTCTCGCAAACCCCGTACACACGGAGGCGTCCGCGTCCCTCGTCCCAGGCGGCGTAGGACACCTCGACGCCGCTCCCGACGCCCCGTTCGGATCTGTAATCGAGGTCAAGGTACATGCGTCTGGGACGGACCGGCCAGCTCTCGATCGGCGGCGCTTCCAGCCCGAAACGCCCCATCCCGAACCATCCCCAGCGCGACGAGTGTCCCGCGTTGCCGCTGAAATAATACGACGGGCCGTCAGTCCTCAGGGTCAGACGGGGAAGCCAGAATACCGGCAGCGGGCCGGCCATCAGGGTAATGCCGCGCATCACGACCCGGTGCAGCTCGCGGCGAACCTTCTCCGTATCCGGGGAATCCGTCATCTCGCGCAGATAGTAATCCATCCGCCGGACGCGCGCGTAAACCGTGGGTTCCGCCTGCTCTTCCACGGTCAGGCGGGCATCGTGAGCGCTGAATTGCAGCGGTCCGTGCTGGACTATCCTCGCCGCGCGCATGACCAGAGACACCCGTGCCTGCGGGTCGTTCCGCGGATCGAGGTACGGGCCGTACGGATCCCTGAAAGTCCTGGCCAGTAAACTGTCGGGCGCTGCCCCGGAGGACGACTCCGATCCTCCCGGCTCCCCGATCCTAAGCAGCCTGGACGCAAACTTGCCGGGGCGGGAAACTGCGCTTATTTCCGGATTTATGGCGTATCCGCGGGACGCCTTAAGGTCGTAAAAGAAGACGTCGCAGGTCGTCTGGCTTTCACCCTCGGTCAGTCTTACATTCCCCTCAGCGTACACCGCGCCCCGGCCGTGGAAGTAAACGATGTTGTCCGCTTCCACCTTTGCGGAGCGAAACCTGACCCATGCGCTCCCGGCGAATATGTACGCCCCACGCTCGGCGTCTCTGTAGTAGGCGGCCGCCGAATACGTTATTTCCTCATCGGGAACCGCAGCATTCTTCTCCCTGTCGCCCCCTTCGGGCGGCACTTCTCCGCCGATGCCCGTTCCAACTAATGCGGTCATCGCAGCCGCCGCCAATGCGGCCAGCCGGGCGCGCCGGAGAACAACCCCGGAGGCGTCAGCACGGAGACGGGCACGGAGGGGGGCACAATCGGAAACCGCGGCGCTATGGGGATATCCGGTCCGACAGAAATGCCCGGCGCGATAGGGAAGCGAGACGCGGACGGGAACCGCGGGGCGGCCGGTCAGACCGGCCATGTCACGAAGCGGCCTGGCCATCATTCCTCACGCGAACAAGCCGGGAAACAACATGCTGGCGCCCCGGAATGCGGAACCGCCGTCGCTGATCGCGCGCATAATCCGGGAAGCTCCGATCGAACGCCGCGATTGTAGGGAACGGGCCGGGCTTGTCAAACCCCCGGAAGGGAGTACGAGAGGACGAGAGAACGGGTGCATGGCCGTAGCTGCAAAGTCGGACACGGGCTTCCGGAAGCGCTTCGAGAGGGAAGGCTGGCACGCCATCGCTTCCCGTCCGTGTCTCCGCGGATTGCTTCCGGCGGGTCTCGAATCACCCAGCCGGCATCCGCATTTACTGCCATGCACCCCGAGAGCATATGACTTGGCCGCCCGCGAATCGGACCGGGCCGATCGCGTTTCGACCGCGCGCCCAAAGCTTCCTTTCCCTGCGCTCCGCCTTGATACGTGCGCGGGCGCCGCCGGAGAATGGGGCGCGCGTGCACATTGTGGCGCGAATTTCGTCTCCGACCGATACGCAACGACGCCAGGATATGCCGCGGATCTGAAAGGCGACAGGCTGACCGGCCTCTCCGTAGCGGAATTTGCAGGGAAGAAAAAGGGTAAGCAGCGGATATAATGGTTCTTCGCGGCCGCTTCCTCCCGTTCCGGTCGGATCGGGCCTCGGTCCGCGCGGCGGTCGCCGGGGGAGTGCGAGATGCTGATTCTGGGTTTCGAGAAGGAAGAGCTGGAGGCGAAGAGCGCGAACTTTTTCGGCGAACTGCGGAATGCGAAGGGCGGATTCGATTTCTGGGCCTGGTTCGAGACGGAACACCTCGATATCCGCGCGCGTCCGACGCTGGGCGACAAGCTCTGGACGTGGCGTTGCCGCGCCGGCGATTGTACCGAGGGGACGCATTCGCTGGTGGCGGATGTCTCGCCCCCGCCCGGAGGTCCGCCGCACGGGATTCCGTTCCGGAGCACGCCGTACCTTTCGAAATACTATCCCGTTCCCGGAAAGGAAACGCGTGTTGTTCTGCAGACCTACCAGTGGCTGACTTCGCTGCCTTCCGGCTACAGGGACTGGTCCGCCTGTGACCGGCTCCTGATGGACGTCAGGCTCACCGTCGAGTCCCGTGTGCGGCTATGGGTGGAGGACGGCGAGATCGAACCGCCCGTGGTCCGTTCGTACGAGGTGCCCGCCGGCAACTGGGTAACGCTCGAGATGGACCTCGATCGCGCGGCCCGCGAGCGCGGGCTGGACCTTAAAGAGATAGTCAATTTCTGGGTCACGGTCAATCCGAAGGGCGCGGGCCGCATACGGATAGACAACATTCGCGTGGAGCGGGGCGGGTCCGAGGCAAGGCTTCCGGTCCTGAGAGATCCCTCGCCGATGGTCCTGGAACCGCGCAGATTGCCGGCGCGGCCGGTCGCGCCGGAGAATGCCGCCGGAGCGCGCGACGCGGCCCCCGTTAAGCTCGCGGCGCCCATCAGGGCCGGGGCCGGCTCCGTCGTCCCGCTGGGCTGGCTCGTCGCAATAGATAACCGGCGGATGCTGCTCGGTTACACCCGGCCGGGTACGGGACCGGCGAAGAAAGCGGGAGCGCGCTTCACCCTGGACGGCGGCGCGACCTGGCGCGAAGCGGTCCCGCCGGTCGTGCGTAACCTGGATCATGGCACGTCGCAAGGCTGCGACCTTGACTGGGAGGGGACGGCCGCGGCCGTATCGAGCGGTCCGGGTTGCGCGGGGCACAAACCCACCCCGCGGCAGTGGCTGACCAGATATGTCTTCGACGGGACAGGCTGGAAGGCCGAACTGCCGGCCGTGCCGATCGCCGCCGACATCAGGCACTGCGGCTCGAACGCCTCGATGCTCCGCGTTCGGCACGGCCCCAGGGCGGGAAGGCTGTGGCACGTCATGGGCCAGATAGACCGTCGCCATTCGCTCTCGCTCCACGCCAGCTTCTCGGACGACGGCGGATTGACGTGGTGGCCGTGGGGCAGAGGCGGACTGATACCGGGATCCCGCGAGTCCGACTGGACGACCAACACCTACTGCTACCAGCGGCCCAACATCACGGAATACCGGGGACACATCGCATGCTTCTGGCAGGACCGGCGGGGGCTTCTGTGGACCTTTTTCGACGGTGAAAAGTGGGCGGAACCGGCGGCCATTGACGCGCGCGCGTCCGCAAGGCTTGAGGTCACCGCGCTCGAATCGTTCCGCGTTCCCGGTTCGGCCGCGACGCTCGGTGCCGAAGAGATATTCGTCACGGCCTGGAACGTTCCCGGCGTGCTGCGCTGGGATGGGCGGAGCTGGCGCCGCGAGATCGAAGAGGCTCCCGACGCGGGGAAGCTCTCCGTATGCGGCGACCAGGTATTCCTCTTCACCGCGGGTCATGTGCCGGAGCCTCCGCCATGGAAACAGATAAGGGTCAACCGCTACGTCGAGGTTCGCTGTTACCGTCGCGATCCGAGAGGCCGGTGGCATGGTCCCTTCCTGTTATCTCCCGGCGGCAAGGTTTCGATCCTCTTTTACCGCCAGATGCCGGCGCTGGTCGCGCCCCGCTATCCTCCGCCAGATTTCGTGCCCGTGGCATGGTCCGACGGCCGGACGATCGAATTACTGAGGATTCCGGCCGATATTTCGAAGGGTTTTTAACCGTGAAGGCGTTCCTTACAGGGGAGTGCCCGGGGCGGAAACAGGAAGGCACGAAATGCTGCCGTAATTGTTTACTGCCTCGTATGTGTGTGGGGCACAGGGGCGAGATCGCTCGGTATATAGGTAGCGCTATCGCTGTTCAGCCCGGGGCGCACCACTTCGAGTAGCACCCCCAATCTGAACCCGGCAAACAATTACATGCCGCCGCTTGCGATGTCGGAGCCGCGGCCTGTCACGCGAACCGGGCGCCGGTTCGTGTGTGCCGGCGTCTCAATCGTCCTCCCCGCGGTGGAACAGCACGCTCTCCGGCACGACGGTTTCCTTGAAATCCTCCCCGGACCAGAGGAATCTGCACCCGGCATGCGCGGTGTTTTCGAAAAATTCGATCTTGATCTGGTGATCGCCCGCCTTCAGATCCAGTTCTTCCGTCCCCCTTTTGCGCATCGGCCGCACACCGGGATTGTTGGCCACAAGTTTGCCATCTATGTAGAGGCGCGTCCCATCGTCGGATTCGACGAAGAATCTGTATTTGCCGTCCTTCGGTATCCTGATAATGCCCGTCCAGCGTATATAAAAAAAATCGAGGAGATCCGTGCCGGGCCACTTGCCCAGTCCGACGTCCACGTCTATCGTCTTGTCCACCTTTTTCATATCGGGCTTTTTGTCGCTCGGAATGTTCGGGAAATCTCCGATGGGATGCCCGATATTGAAGATCTCGGCTATCAGGCCGCTCTTTTCCAGCGCACCAGCTATGCGGGATTTGAACGCCGCGATATCATCTGCCTTATCCTTTACGAACGCCGTGCCGCCGTGCGCCTTCTCGAAGGCTGCCACCGCGTCGCGCAGCTTCTCCGCCGT
>JAOACM010000151.1 GCA_026417845.1 Planctomycetota bacterium
GTGTATAAGAGACAGGGCCTACAGCGAGTGCGTGCCGGGAAAGCCGGATTTCCCCAGGGTGAAACCATGGATCGGGCCGATGAATCTCGGCTTCGTGATCCTCGGCCTTCTCTACGGACGCGGCGATTTCGACGCCAGCCTGTGCATGACGGTCAATTGCGGCGAGGATGCGGACAGCACCGGTTCGATCACGGGAGCCATAATGGGCATCCTGCACGGATACAGGGCTATTCCGCGGAAGTGGGTCGAGCCGCTGGGAGACAGGATCGAAACGGTGACCATAAACCGCAGCAATCCGCGGATCGCCCTGCCCCGCACGACCGGCGAACTGACCGAACGGATCGTGAAGCTCGCGCCGCAGATCCTCGGCGGCGACATATGCGATTACGTCAACGCCGAAAAGGGATACACGATAAATATGAAAGAGGGGGAGGCGCTCTTCCGGGGGCCCGGCGAGCGCCCGCTCTATTATGAGGACGGTTCCGAATTTCCGGCGGAAAGTCCATGCTATCCGGTACGGTACGAGTTCCCGCTGTTCCGGGCGGAACTGCAGTACCTGTGCGATCCTTTCGTTCTCCCGGGCGATCGCAAGCGCTTCCGGCTGCTGCTGGTCAACAACATCCGGCACCAGCAGTGGCTGAACGTGACCGTGCACGCGCCGGCCGGTTTCAGGGTCCTGCCCGCGCCGTGCATGAACGCCTTCATTGATTACGGCCCCGGCATCATGACCAACGCCCAGCGTTCCGGCAGGGCCGCGGTGGAATTCGAACTGGCGGCGGAAGCGGAGACGCTCGACCGGCACCGGTACGACTTCTTCGTGGACATCGTCTCCCGGGGGCGCGTCAGCCGTGGCATCGTGCCGGGGGTGCTGCTGCAGGGAGGGGGGAAGACGTTGTACCATGATGTCCTTCCGCACAGGTAAGGCGCGGCGGGCCGTGCGGCGGACCGGAGGCGAGGGGGGCATCCGGGCGTAATTGTTTACCGCCCCGCATGTGCGGGACACAGGGGCGCCGGGTATATGTGGTAGCGCTATTGCTGCCCCGATCGAGCGCGCCTCTGCAAATAGCACCCCCGGCCTGAACCCGGCAAAAATTACATCCGGGCGTATCCGGCCGACCCCGGCGTAAGGGGAATTGTTTGCCGCCCCCTGATGTCGGGACACAGCGGATGGAACGCATCCGTCCGTGCGCGCTGTTGTCGCCCCGGTTCGCGATGCCACCGGCGGCAGCCGCTGCCTGAGAGCGGCAAACAATTACGCGCACGGGGCGCCGACCCGGACCCGCCCGGCCGCGCCGGGAAGCCGGATCCCATGCCCGGCGCCGGGCGCGTCCGGCCCGCCCGGGCCGCCGCTTCCGGGATGCGGTCGGAACCGGCGCAATACCGGGGAGAGAGGTCCGGCCGGGAACGGAGGGTTGACGCCGGAGCGGGAGGGGAAAGGACATGACGGGGCGGGAACGGATACTGGCGGCGCTGGAGCACCGCGAGCCGGACCGGCCGGCCGTGGACTTCGCCGGCACCGACTGCTCGAGCCTGCACGCGACGACGTACGGGCTTCTGCGGAAAAGCCTGGGAATCGAGCCGCGGCCGATACGGCTGGCGTGCCTGTCGCAGCAGATCGTCGCTGCGGATGTCGAGATTCAGGCCCGCTTCGGCGGCGACGCGGTCGGGCTCTTCTACAATCCCCGCAAGTGGAGATTGTGGGACAGCGGTTACGGGATGGAGCTGGAAGTGCCCGACCTCTGGCGCCCGGAGCCTCAGCCGGATGGTTCCTGCGTCCTGCGAAACCGGGAAGGCAGGGCGGTCTCCCGCCGTCCGAAGGGCGGATATTACTTCGACCCCGTGTCGTTTCCGCTTGCGGACGTCAGGACGCCGGACGAACTTTCCGCATACGGGCATCTCTTCGAGCGCTGGGACTGGCCGGCGGTCTGCGACGAGACGCTGGAGGAATACGGGGCGCGGGCGCGGCGGCTGTACGAGGCCACCGATAAAGCCGTCGTGGCATCCTGGCGCATGCACTACCTGCAGGCCGGGCAGCTTCTGCGCGGCTACGAGCAGTTCATGGTGGATCTGATGACCGACGAGCCCATGGTGCGGGCCATATTCGACAGGCTTCACGCCGTCTACCTCGACCGCGCGCGGCGCCTGCTGGACGTTTCGGGGCGCTGGTGCGACGTGATCTTCTTCACGGACGACCTCGGATCGCAGCAGGGGCCGCTCATCAGCCCGCGCCTTTACCGGAAGCTCGTAAAACCCTACTGGGCCGGGCTGATCGGTCTGGCCAAAAAGAGCGGCAGGAAGGTGTTGATGCATTCGTGCGGCGCCATAGCCGATTTTATACCGGATCTGATCGAAATGGGGGTGGACGCGGTCAACCCGGTGCAGATAAGCGCCGCGGGGATGGCGCCGGAGCGGCTCAAGCGGGATTTCGGCAGAGACATCGCGTTCTGGGGCGGCGGGGTGAGTACGCAGGGAGTGCTCGACCGTGCCTCGCCCGGCAAGGTCCGGGAAGAGGTGCGGCGCAACGTGGACATATTCGCTCCCGGCGGCGGGTTCGTTTTCACGCAGGTGCATAACATCCAGCCCGGGGTGCCGCCGGAGAATATCGTGGCGGCCTTTGAGGAGGCGTCGGGATGCTGAGCGACGGGAAGAGTCTTTCGAAGGGGAACGGGCCGGCCGCCGGGGGCGCCCGGGTCGGAAGCTCCGGCGCGTACGACGTGAGCGCCGCCCCGCCGCCGGAATCCGCTCCCCGGCCGCAACCCCTGATCTACCGGCCGGACTGGCCGGAGGTTGCCAGACGGTACGAGGCCTGGTGGAGAGGAGAAGACATCGGCCGGTGCGGGTTGTGGGTCACCGCGCCTAAGGATGGCGTTCCTGAGGAGCCGCAGCCTCCGGAGCCGGCCGATCCGATGGACATGTGGACCAACCTGGATTACTGGGCGAGATTCATGGAATGGGAGTTCAGACGCACTTTCTACGGCGGGGAAGCGATGCCGGTATGGAATTTCGGATATGGCGGAGTGACCGTAATAGCCTCGTTCCTCGGCGCCTCCCTGAGGGCGGACCGCACAACCGTGTGGATCGAACCGATACTTAAGGGCGAACTTTCGGACGTGCGCCGCATGAAGATAGATCCTTCCAGCGAGCGGTGGCAATTCGCCCTGCGCGCGCTGAAGTTCGGAGTCGAACATTTCGCCGGCAAGTCATTGATCACTCTCGGCGCCTTAGGCGGCAGCGGAGACACGCTGGCGATGCTACGCGGCACCGAACGGCTCCTGTTCGACGTGATCGAGCGCCCCGAAGAGGTGCGGGCGGCCGAAGAGTATCTGATGGATATGTGGATGGAGGTTTTCAGCGAGTTTTACCGGATCGTCGGGCCGGCGAATCCCGGAAGCGCGTGCTGGTTTCCGATGTGGGCGCCGGGCAGATTCTACCCGGCGCATAACGATTTTTCCTACAATATCGGGCCGGAGATGTTCAGGGATATCTTTCTGCCGGTCATACGCCGTCAGACGGAGTTCCTCGATCATTGCGCTTATCATGTGGACGGAGTAAACTCGTTCCGTCACGTGGACGCCCTGATCGAACTTCCGCGCCTGCAGACCCTGCAGATCCTGCCCGGCGCGGGAAAGCCCAGTCCGCTGCACTACATGGATGTGCTGAAGAAGGTGCAGGCGGCCGGCAGGAACCTGCACATACGCATCCCGTGCGGGGAAGTCGAACCGGCCCTGCGGGCCCTGTCGTCAAAGGGGCTGTTCATCGTCACGAGCTGTCCGACCGAGGCGGAAGCCCGCAAGCTGATCGAGAACGCCGGAAGGTGGTCGCGGTACAGGTAACGACGCCGGCGGATCCGGCGCGGTCCGGGCGCGGACCCGCCCGGACCGGCCGACCGCCTGGGGGCGGCCCGCGGATGCGCGGGCCGGGGTTCAGACGGCTCGCGCTGGCGGAATCTGCACGAGGGCGGCCCGCGGACGCGCGGGCCGGGGCGGGCGCTTTCGGAATGCCGGCGTTCCCGGCGGCCGTCCGGCCCGCGGCGAGGCGGGCTTCGAGACGAGACCGGCTTGCGCCCGAACGCTGCCCCAGGAGGCGGACCGGCCCCCGGCATCCGCGGCCATCGCCCGGCGTCCAGGGGAGGGAGACGGGCGCGCCGGAGGGCGGAAACGAAGGGATGCGTTGCCGGATTGTGGTATATCCGCCGCGGCGCATGTTGGCGCCCGACTTCCATGTCGGGCGCCGGGTGCGTTCCTGCCCGCTGCCTGCCGGCAGGCGGGGTATGCGGGCGGGATGGGACCCGGGCGCCTCCGGGTTCCCCCCTCGCCCCCGTCCCGTTCTTTCTCCATGGGTACGCAGAGCGAGGCGGCGAACCGGTACCGCAATCGGGTCGCGCATCCCAAGCGAAGAAGCCGATCCGAATGGCGGCGGGACGCGAACAGGGAGGTTTCCCAATTGGCGAAAATGAACGAACGCGAAAGATTCCTGGCGGTTTGCAGAGGAGAGAAACCGGACTATGTTCCAATCTTCGGCCTGCCCGGCGCGCCCGGCATGAGCCGGGGCTGCATGAAGAAAACCCACGACCGCCTGGTGGCGACCGGCATGCCGGCGTGTGTGGGAGGCTGCTGGGCGAACTGGAAGTGCGAAGATCTGGAAAGCTGGTACCGCTATTGGGGCACCGCCTCCGTCATAACCCTGACTTTCGCGCCGGCCGGGGGGCAGATCGGATTCAAGGAAACCCGTCGGATCGAAGGTGGATACGAGATAATCGAGTCGGAAAGCGGAGCGCTGACGCGCCAGGTGATAAACAATGACATAACCTACAGCATGCCGGAGTTCATCCGCTATCCGGTGCGCGACCGGGCGTCGTGGGAGTTTTATAAGGAGCGGATGTCCGTCCGTACGTTCATGTCGAAAGACGAATTCGAGACCAGGTGCCGGGCTCTGGACGACAGGACGCGCCCGCTCCTCGTCCATGGAGGGGGATCTTACTCTTCGGTACGCAACCTGATGGGGCCGGAGGGGGCCAGTTTCGCGTTCTACGACGATCCGGAGCTGGTGCACGAGATTATAGCATGGCGGCTGGACCAGATACGGAAAACCGCCTTCCCGTTGATCGAAAGGCTCCGTCCGGACGTGGTCTATTTCGGCGAGGACCTTTGCTATAAAAGCGGAATGATGCTGTCGCCGAAGCACTTCGAGGAGTTCTGCGCGGGATACTACCGCGAGGTATGCGGGCTGGCCAGATCGGTCGGAGTGCCGCTGCGGGTCGTGGATACCGACGGAAACGCCATGGAGTTCACCGGAATCATAGAGCGATGCGGAGTCAATGCCATTTGCCCTTACGAGGTCAAGGCCGGGAACGACCTTTTCGAGCTGCGGCGCCGACATCCGGAGTTCGTATTTTTCGGGTGGCTGGAGAAAGAAGTCGCAAACGAAGGCAACGAGAAGCTGATAAGGCCGGAGATCATGGGCAAGGTCCCCGGACTCCTGGAGACGGGCCGCTATTTTCCAAACGGCGATCACGGCATCCAGCCGCTGGTTACTTTCCCCAATCTGTGCCGCTTTATGACTCTGCTGCACGAGGTTTGCGGCAACCCGGAGGGAACCTTCCCGCGGATGGATCCGCCGTGAAACGGGTCGAACCGGCGCCATACCATGGGGAACGGCGCGGCCCCGCCGGAGCCGCGGGACCGCCCCCGGGACGCGCGATGGCGGAGACCCAAGGTTCTCCGCGCGATCTTCGATTAAGAGCCTGAATTGTTTGCCGTGCCCATATGTTGGGGCGCCGCGGGCAAAGCGGCCCCATTTGTAGTAGCGCCATTGTTGTCCCGTTCGGGCGCACCACTGCAAAAGCAGCCGCAACCCGGGGCGGTAAACAATTACAAATCGCGAGGGACGCAGCCCGGCGGGAGCATGTCCACTCTGAATGGCTGGGGCAAGCTCCCTTGCCGCCCGCGCGAATCTCCCACCCGTACCCGGGACATCGCAGCCGGCCTCTTTCTTAAAAATGCTTGTTGAAACCGGCGCCTGGGGGTATCAGTGCCTCTGCTTTCCGGGACCTCAGGCGGTTGGGAAAAGGCGCGCGGCCGGCCGACGGCCGGGGAGCGGGGAGCCGGGAGATCACCGGCCCGCCCCCGGATGCGGGGCCTCCCTGCGCGGCTCCTCGCGGGGGGATGGGCGGTCGCCGGCCGCGATCATTCGGGAGGAACTGACGTGAAGCTCGGTTTCACTACGCTCGGGTGTCCGGACTGGACGCTGGCTCAGATCGCGGAGAACGCCGCGAAGATGGGGTTCGACGGCGTGGAACTCCGCACACACCCGGACGGCAACCATTTCACGCTGGCGGCTTCCGCGCAGGAGCGGAGGGAAGCCAGGGCGCTGTTCGAGAAGGCCGGCTCGCGCGTATTCAGCATAATGGCCTACACAAAGTTCGCCATGCCGGACGAGGCGGAGCGGGCGAAGAACGTGGCCGACATGAAGGCCGCCATCCAGCTCGCCTCGGACCTCGGCGCCGACAGGATCCGCTCCTTCGTCGGCAAGATAGCCGCCGGGGAAGACAGGACCGTAGTGATAGACCGCGCGGCGAAGGCGATAGCGGAATGCGCGAAGGACGCCGAGAAGGCCGGAGTTCACATCGGCTTCGAAACCCACGATGACTGGTGCGATGCATCCAACCTTAAACTGCTGATGGAAAGGATCGGCTCGCCGAACTTCGGCGTGGTCTGGGATTTCTTCAATGCCTACACGGCCACGGGACAGACCATCGCCCAGACCTTCGAGGCGGTGAAGCCCTACATCAAGTACTGCCATGCGAAGGACGGGGTGAAGAGCGCGGACGGCAAGTGGAGCTACGTGCTGCCCGGGACCGGGCAGGTACCCATAAAGGAAGTGGTCGAGTGTCTGAAGTCCATCAGATTCGACGGATTCCTGAGTTTCGAGCACGAGAAGAAATGGCATCCCGAGCTCCCGCCGCCGGAGGAGGCGTTTCCGAAGTACGTTGAGTACATGCGCGGCCTCACGGGCGGAGCGGGCGGAGCGGGCGGGGCCGGGAAGGGCCGGAAGGGCGGCGGGCGGAAGAAGAAGGGCTGAGGCGGCAGTCGCGCGCGGCCGCAATGACCTGCCGTTCGCCGGCAGGGCCGTGCGCGCTGCCCGCCGTCCGGTCACCGCGGGAACCGGATTTTGAAGGGGCCTTGCCTCGTCTTTTTCTTGCTTGACAGGGGCAGGCGCGGCAATCTAGAATCCGCCGGAACATCCGATGGAAATCCGGGTCGCCGGACGCTCCAGGATTATGCCCCGCCGGACCGTTTGCGGCCGCGGGACGGCTGCATGGCGGGAAGGCCGGGGCGTGCGCCGGCCGGACCTCACGGCGCCGGCGGACGGTACGCGTGGACCGGGCGGCTGGTCGAAGGGAAGCCGCGAGGGACGAACGGGGGCGTAGCGGACCATGAGCGATAATACTCCGCTGTATGCGTTGATCGCGTTCATCCTCATCTCTCTCGTCTTCGGTATAATCGCATACAGCCAGCACAATGCCTTTTACGGCCCCGTCCCCGAGGAAGACAGCAAACCCGCCATCCTGGCCAAGGAAACGGAGGCTCTGGCCAGGGTGGAACAGCAGGTGGCGGAGCTGAAGGCGAAGCTTCGCGGCGACAGGGTCCTTCGCGCTGGCATCCGGCAGGAGATACAGGAGACCGAGCTGCGCACCGAGGCCGTCTCGCACATGTTCGCCATCTACAAGGACGGGCTCAAGCGCAGGCAGCAGCTCGCCCGCGAGGCCAACGAGCTGGCGAAGCAGGGCATGGACCTCAAGACCGAGATAATGCGCGCGAAGGAAGCGACCCGGAAGGCGATCCAGGACGACCGGGCGAAGATATCCGAGGAGGCGGACAAGGTCATACGCAGGAACGAGCAGCTCAAGCTGGAGGCGCAGCAGGCCATAGACGCCGACAGGAAGGCCGACGAGGCCGAGGCGAAGAAACATGCCAAGCGCATGAACTTCGAAAACTCCTACCGCGACGATCTGCGCAGCCAGCTTACGACCCTTATCCAGCGGGAGAGAGAGACGACCGTCCTGGATCCGGACGGGGAGGTGATCCTTTCGGACCCGATGAGGAATTTCGCCGTGATAAACATCGGCTCCTCGGCCGGCGTCAAGCGGGGGTTTGTGTTCGAGGTCTACCGGGAGCTGGGGGCCGGCCAGAAGATGGTCAAGGGATATCTCGAGGTCACGAAGACGCAGCCGAGCATGTCCGAGTGCATGATTCTCGAGCGGATAGTCCATCTGCCGCGCGATCCGCTGACGGGATATACGGCATCTTCGCCCGAGGAACTCTACAGCCCATACGCCACCAAGGGCGGGGGCAAGGCGGAGTCTGAACGCGCGCAACCCCTGGTCGGCCGGCCGAAGACCGTCGTCCTGGGCCAGGTGCCCATGGACCCCATCGTCAAGGGGGACCTTATAGTGAACCCGTTTTTCGATCCGGGCCGCACCCTGACTTTCGCCATAGCGGGGCAGGGCGGGATAAAGTATTCCAAGTCTTACATCGAGCGCGTCATAAAGGAATACGGAGGCCAGATCAGGGACATATCGGGACCCGATTCGATCGGGCCCGGGATTGATTTCCTGATCGCCCAGCGGGAGGCGAAGGAAGAGGTCAAGACGGCGACGAACATGGGGATAAAGGTGCTTTACGAGTTCGAGCTGTTCCGGTTCCTCGATTCGAGGTGAATCATGACCGGCAAGCAGATCGCGATAGTGACGGCGATGTTCGTGTTCCTCGGAGTGGCGATCTACACGATCGCGCTCAGCTTCTATTACACGGTTCAGATTGACACATACGACAGGCAGATCGCGAAGGTGGATGCCGACAGGAAAGAGGCTGAAGTCGTGCTGAACGCGCTGAAGGGGATCCTGAACGCCGGCAAACCCGAGATGGGCATCCAGCCCCTGACTGAGGTCCTTAACGCGGCGAAGGA
>JAOACM010000152.1 GCA_026417845.1 Planctomycetota bacterium
CCTGCCCGGCCTGTCAGATCGGACGATACCCGCAGGATCGCGCCACCAGAAGCACGACCGGTATCGAGGCGGCCCGGATGCGCGCTATTGCAGCTCGACGAGGGCGAGGTCATCGAACATGGCATCGAAGCGCACCGAGCGGTCCGAGAACTTGCCGAATCCGAACCTGACTTCTCCCCCCTTCGCCTCGAACGTGAAGGAAAACGGCGTCCACTCGTTCTCTCTTATGCGTTTTTTCTCTCCGATCTCGTCGCCCTGGAGAAAGAACTGTCTGGAAGTGCCCAGGGGCGTGAAATCCATGGCGAGGACCCCGCAGACCATGCCGCCCCACCCGGTGCCGCTCTGGCTGGTGATCTTTATCCATCCCGTGACCTTATATTTCCTGCCGGGCGTAACCTTTACTATCTGATCGGCGCTTCCGAAGCCCCTGATGGCCACCGCCCCCCGTCCGGAGCGCCCCCCCTCCGATGCGTGAGAGACCGTCCCGACGGCGAAATCGCGGACGGCCCATCCGTTCAGGCCGTCTTCGAAATCTCCGTTCTTCAGAAGGTTGGGGGGCGAGGCGGGCGGAGGCGTCACCAGCGTGAACTCGGGACTCGGGTCCGATTCACCGGCTGCGTTTACCGCTACGATGCGGTAGGTAACCTGAGCGCGGAGCGGCACTTTTTCGTCCCGGAACCTCGTGGTCCCCGCCGGCATCTCTCCTGCCGTCTCGAACCTGCCGCCCGGCGACAGCTGCCTCTCGACGCGGAATTTCGCGGTATTCCGGGATCCCGCGGTCCACGATACATCCACCGGGACATCCTTCGCGCCCTCGGCGGCCCTGCCGGCAGCATCCAGTTTGTCTCTCGGGACCGAGGCTGCCAGACGCCGCGGCGGTCCCGGCCGGAAAAATTTTTCGTCGCCGGCAAGGATCAACTCGATTCGTTCGAGCAGTTCCTTCACCGGCGGATCCTCGCGCGACTGCGTCTCGAGCCTGGCGCGGGCATCCTCCAGCCTGTTCCTCCAGAACAGATATCGCCCGCCGTCTATCGAAGCGTCGCGACCGGCTCCTGCCATTTTGCAGGCGGCCATGACCTCTCCAACGTCCACTTTCCCGATGGGCACGGGGAACTGGACGCCACCGCCCGCATCCACCAGGAGTCTTGTCCCCTGCCCGCCGACGACCTTCCCCTTCTGGACCAGCCCCGTCCCCAGCGAGAACGTCACCGCGCCGCGGCTCGTGACCAGCTCCGTGCACGCCCTCAGGGCCTGTTCGTCGAGCCACTTCAACTCATTCGCGATCCTCCCGATCTCGCCGGCGAAGAGTTTCATTTCCGGTTTCGCGCGCCACTCTTCAAGACGTTTCCCGGCCTCGGCCGTATCCATAGCCTCTGTAGCCTTGAGCAGCGAAATATACATTTCGTATCGCAGGCGCTGTCCCTTCTCCCTGGCCTCCTTCTCGGCCTGCCGGTCCCGCTCGATCTTCGCCCTTTCCAGAGACGCCAGTCTCTCGATCTCGCGCCTGGCCCCTTCAGCTACCGCCTCCACCGGGCTTTCGACGAACGGCTTCACCGCCGCCGCGGCGCCAGCGAAGTCGCCCGCGTCGGCCATCCTGGCCGCTCCGGCCCTCGCCTTTTCCCACTCGGCCAGCGCTACCCTCCTCGCCTCCCCAATGGCCTTTTCCCATACGGGAAGCAGCGGTTCGCCGGCGAATTTATCCCTGAGGGCCGCCAGCTCCGCATAACCCTTGACGCCTGCCAGGTACTCCTCGACCCGGGCGCGCGCCGCGGCCATCGCTTCTTCCCACTCGGCCTCGGACGGGGTCCCGATCACCCTGTCGCGCGCCTCGTAGATGCGCCGGGCTTTTTCCAGGACATCTTCCGTTTGCGCGGCGGAGGCCAGGGCAGCCGCGAGCGCGGCGGCCGCCGCCTTCGCCCGATCTTCGACCGCGGCGCGGGAATGAACCTCTTCCGCCTTTCTCCCGGGCGCGGACGGATTGGAAGGCAACAGGATTTTCGACGCCCCGCCGGCTGGGACCGTTTTCTCCTTAGCTCCCCCCGTAGCCAGCAATCCGGCCACGAGGACGACGGCCAACGCGGCGGACACGACGCCGGCAACAGGCATCCAGGCGTTACGTCCCCGATCCGTTCCCGCGGCGCCCTTGCCCCGCCCGACCGGAGGAACGGGACCTCCGGTCGGCATCCTCGGCCGCTCCGGAGCAGGTGCTGCTCCGCGCAATCCTTTCCCGGCCAATCTTGCCGGCGTGGGGGAGGCGTCCAGCGAACTCTTCCCCTTGAACGACCGCGCCAGCGGGATCGGCTTGTCTTCGAGCACTGCTTTCAATTCGGCCGCCGCTTCCGATGGGGTCGAGTAACGGTCCGCGGGAGACTTGGCCAGCATCCTGGCCATCACGCGCACCAGCGATTCGGGAACATCCGCTTTCTCCAGCCTCGGCGATGGGGCCGTATCGGTCAGATGCGCCACCATGGCGTGGACGCCGGCCCGGTCGGGAAACAACGGATGGCCGGTGATGGCTGCATACAGAGTAGCACCCAGGCTGTAGATGTCGGTGCGTATGTCTATATTGTGATCCCCCCTCGCCTGCTCGGGGGATATATAGTAGGGCGTGCCGACCGTCTTGCCGGCCTGAGTCAGGTCCGGATTGTCTCCGCTGGAGTCTATCTTTTTGGCGAGGCCGAGGTCCACCACCTTCACGTCGCCGCGCGAAGTCAGGAGGATGTTGTCCGGTTTGATGTCACGATGAACCATCCCGACTTTGTGAGCGTGTTCGAGCGCTTCCGCCACCTGAATCGCTATGCGGACCGCCTCGCGCCACTCGATCGCCCCCTTCTCCCTTATCAGCCTAGCCAGCGAGGACCCGTCAACATATTCCATCGCAAAGAAGACCGTCGGCCCTGCACGGCCCACGTCTATCCCCTGCACTATCCTCGGATGGTTCAGCTTTGCCGAAGCGCGCGCCTCGCGAATGAACCGCTCCACGAACTTTGGATCAGACGCCAAGGCGGGAGAAAGTACCTTGAGCGCGACGATGCGGTCCATGTTTTCCTGTCGCGCCTTGTAAACTATGCCCATCCCGCCCCGCCCTATCTGTTCGAGGATGACGAACCCTGGTACTTCCAGGACGGGCTTCCGGGACGGATCGGAAGGCACGGTTTCCGCCATAGCCGTCTCCCTGCCAAGGGACCTGAGTGTCGCCGCCGCGCAGGTTGATCCTAACGGGGAGCTCCTCAATACTCAAGGACTCGCGGTGCCCCCCGGATGCTGCAGGTGCGTAACCCGGCGTTGTCCCGGCCCGGTCCGTCCGAGGCCGGATGCCCGCCGGGGCAGTTTGCGGTACTTTCTGGCAGCGTATGGCTCCTCCCCTGACTCAGGTGTCCGTCCAAAAAACTTCCTGCTGGACAGTGGGATTCGCTGAGCGCATAAGCTGCGCACGGAGGTTTTCGGATAGGCTTTAACCGCCAGGCACAGAGGCCGGGCATGCCTGCCTCCGCCGTAATGGCGCCCCAATACGGGTACATGCTCATATGCTGCGTGCCCGTTACCATGAATGTGGCAGGAGGCGGGGCGGACAGGATTGCGTCCGGAGGCGCGTTCGCCTCCTGAACGGGACGGGGAACGGAAGCGGACTGTCCGCTGCAACCGGCGGCAGGTATGCCGACGGAGCGGGCGGTTGCGGCCGGGGATACCCGTCGCGGGCACGGCTGATGCGACTACGGACCGCTCCCGCCGCCTTCCGGCTTCGGCTGAGTATCCTGCGGCGCCGGGGAATCGGGGGCCCTGTCGGTCGGAGCGGCGGCCGCCGATGGTTCGGGGACGCCGCCGGCAGCCTGGGCGGTAGAATCGCCGGCCGCAGATGGGGATTCCGACGGCTTCTTCTCCACATTGCCGCCAGCATCGGCGGGCGCAGCCTTCGCCCTGTCGCCTTCTTTCTCCATCTCCCCGCGCATCCTCTTTGTGGTGCGCCCTGGAAGTTTTGAGCGTTTCTTTCCCTTTGGCGGCGGCTCGGCTTCCACCAGTTCGAAGATTACCATCCGGGCGTTGTCTCCCTGGCGGAGGCCAAAGAACCGGCTTCTGCGCAATTTGCCGATCTTCGACGCATCATTCGAAGACAGGCGTATCGTCTCGGGGAGCCTTACGATCCGCGTGCATCCCCCGGGTCGTCCGGCGTAGCGTTTCGCTATCTCTCCGAAGACCCGTTTTACCGCCCGCTTGGCCGCCAGGGTTCCGCCCAGTTCGGCCAGAGCCAACCGGCGCGCGCTGAGCGAACCGTCCTTGCCGAGCGATACGATGCGCTCGACCAGCCGCCGCGCTGATTTCGCCTTCTGCACGGTGGTGCGTATGCGTCCGTGCTCGAAAAGATTGATCGCGAGATTGCGCAGCATGGCTTTACGGTGCGCCGGCGCCCTGCCGAGGTTCTTCGTCGCACAACGATGGCGCATGGTCAGTTCCCGGAAAAACGCCGCAGGAGCGGATGCCCCCGCGCTTCCCACCCGTCGTTACTGCTTCTTGAGGACTTCCTCCGGTATCTGCATCCCGAAGGAAAGCCCCATGTCCGCCAGCTTCTTCCTGATCTCCTTCAGGCTGGTCTTTCCGAAGTTCTTCACGCGGAGCATATCCGCCTCGGTCCGCCTGACGAGGTCGCCGAGCGTCTGTATTTTCTCCGCTGCCAGGCAGTTCTCCGCCCTGACGGACGGATCGAGCACCGAGACCGGGAGCGCCAGCTTCTCGCGGAGCTCCCTGATCTGCACGTCCTCCCCCGTCTCGATGGCCGCACGCTCCATCCCCTCCACCTCCGGCGCCGCGCCCAGCTCGAAGTACTTGACGAAGGGGTTGTAGTGCTTGCGGAGTATCGTCGAGGCCTCGACCATGGCCATCTCCGGCGTCTTCGTCCCGTCGGTCCATATCTCAAGTATGAGCTTGTCGTAGTCGGTGCGCTGCCCAACCCTGGCGTTCTCCGCCCTGTACCTGACGCGCCGGACCGGGCTGTAGATCGAATCAACAGGGATGGTCCCCTCCGGCATGCCCTCTTCAATGTTCTCCTCGGCCGTCCTGTAACCGCGGCCTTTCCTGACGACCAGCTCCATGTTGAAGGCTATATCGTCCACAAGGGTGCAGAGTTTGGCCTCCGGATTGACCAGCTCCACCCGCTGATCCTTCCCTATATCCGCCCCGGTCACCTCGCCCTTGCCCGTCCTGCCGAGGGTCAGCGTCACCGGCTCGTCGCAATGGACTTTGAAACGCAGTTCCTTGACGTTCAGAACTATGTCGGACACATCCTCGTAGACGCCGGCCAGCGCCGTGAATTCGTGCCTTACCGCAACCGTCTTCGGCTTGCCGCCCTCTCCGCGGGCCGAGGTTTCGATCCTGATTGCCGTGACCGCGGCTCCCTCCAGGCTGGAAAGGAGCACGCGGCGGAGGGAGTTCCCTATGGTTACTCCGTAGCCGCGCTCGAACGGCTCGGCCACGAATTTTCCGTACTTGTCGGTAGCAGATTCCTTTTCCAGCACAACGCGCGTCGGAAGTTCGAATCCTCTCCACCGAATCCGCATCGGAATCCCTTTCCGCTATCGCCAGCGCATTTCCGGTATCCGCCACGCCGGCCGCCTTCTGCCGCGCGCCGCGGCCCCCGCGGCGACCGGGGCGTTGACGATCGCCCTCACTTGGACAGCAATTCGACAATCACACGCTCGTTGACCGGCAGAGACACATCGTCGCGGGTCGGGAGGTTCTTGACCGATCCCTTCAACGTCGCGGGATCGAACTGAAGCCAATCCGGCACGGGTCTGCCGCGGGAAGCCTCGAGACCGGCCCGCGCCTTCTTTACGCTTCTGTCCCGCTGGGATACGGATATCTCGTCGCCCACCTTCACCAGCAGGCTCGGTATGTCTGTCTTGCGGCCGTTAAGCATAATATGACCGTGAACGATCATCTGGCGGGCGTCGGCCCTGGAAACGGCCAGCCCCATGCGGAATACCACATTGTCCAGCCGCCTCTCCAGCATGGACAACAGCGTCTCGCTCGTGTTGCCCTTGCTGCGGCTGGCTTCGGCGAAGTACCGGCGGAACTGCCGTTCCAGAACGCCGTAGTACCGCTTGGTCTTCTGTTTCTCCCTGAGCGCCTCGCCGTAGGACGACATCTTTCCGCGCCGGTAGCCGTGCATCCCCGGAGGCGAATCGCGCCTCGCCAGACCGCACTTGTCGGTTTCGCACCGCGTCCCCTTCAGAAACAGCTTCTGCCCTTCCCGTCTGCATAGACGGCACTTCGGCCCCAGCAGTCTTCCCATCTCGGATTCCCCGGATAATTGCCGCGCGTTACACCCGCCGCCTCTTCCTCGGTCGGCACCCGTCATGGGGGAGCGGCGTCACGTCCTCTATCGCCTTCACCGCCAGACCGGCGGCCTGGAGTCCGCGGATCGCCGATTCCCGGCCCGGGCCCGGCCCCTTCACGCGGATCTCCACTTCCTTCATCCCCAGCTTCTGCGCCTTTTCCGCGCACGATTCGGCCGTCCGCTGCGCGGCAAAGGGAGACCCCTTGCGACATCCCTTGAACCCGACGGAACCGGCGGAGGCCCAGCACAGGGTGTCGCCGCCCGCATCCGTTATCGTGATGACCGTATTGTTGAATGATGCGGAGATGTGCGCGATGCCGCGCCCTACGTTCCGCTTCGCCTTCTTCTTCCTGTAGGACTTGCCCATGAAGACCCTTCCCGGCCGATCGCTCCCCCGTTTCCCTTCCCCGGCACCAGGTTACCCCAGCCGGCTTCCGGTCGCGGCTTTCATCCGGCCCCGGCCATGTCCAAGCCCATGCCGGGAACCGTCCGCCCGCAACCTGTATCCTGCCGGGGGTGACTTCCCGAAATGCAACCTCGCTCCAAGCTGACCCTTCAGAATCGGCACCATCCAGCTGGTGAGTATCCACTCCGCCATCCGGGACTTACCTTATATCCTTGACGCTCCGCTTCACCGCCACGGTCTTCTTCTTGCCCTTGCGCGTCCTGGCGTTCGTCCTCGTCCGCTGCCCGCGAACCGGCAGACCCTTTATATGCCTGATCCCGCGGTAGCAGCCTATTTTCTTGAGGCGCGCTATGTTCTGCTGGACGCGTCTTCTCAACTGCCCTTCCACCTCATAACCCTTGTCTATGACGCTCGCAATACGGGCGATCTCGTCCTCCTTCAGATTCTTGGCCCGGATTCCAGGCTGTACGCCGGCCTCCTTCAGTACGCGGAGGGCCGTCGCCGGCCCGATCCCATAGATGTACCTGAGGGAAATCTCGACCTTCTTATCTCCGGGAATATCCACGCCGACTACTCTCGGCATCCCAAGTTTCCTCCAAGCATCTGGCTCCGCCTCCGGAAACGATCCGGATGCGGATGCAGTGTTTTACCCCTGCCTCTGCTTGTGGCGCGGTTCGGCGCTGCAAATCACGAACGTCCGGCCCTTCCGTCGCACTATCTTGCACCGTTCGCACCGCCGTTTTACGGAAGCGCGGACTTTCATGGGATCAATCTCCGCGGAAGACGATCCGCCCCTTCGACAGATCGTACGGACTCATCTCGATCGTAACCTTGTCGCCCGGCAGAATCTTGATGAAGTTCATCCGCATCTTGCCGGACACGTGCGCAAGGATCATGTGCCCGCTGGACAACTGTACGCGGAATTGCGCATTCGGCAGCGCTTCCTTGACAACCGCCTCCACGCGTATCGGCTCTTCCTTCGCCATCCCCTGATCTCTCGCTCCCTTGCGCTGCGCGCGAAGCCCCTTTCGGAGAAAACCTCCCCAAGTCCGCGCGGGGCGCAACCTGCCCCTGCGGGCGCGCACCTGTGCGTACCCGTCGCGCAGAATCCAACGACGCTCAGGTTGAAAAACCCGCGCCTTGGCATCAGAACTGTTTATTTTCCAGATCATCCGGCACCTCGTCAAGTCAAATTCACCATTTCCTTTTCCACGTCCGCGGCTTCTCGGAAGTGCGTCCGAGAGTCACGAAACCGGACGCCTGGAATTTGCCGGTCCGCGTGTCCAGGTCGGCCGAGACGTACAGGTTCACCGACATGGTGTCCGACGTGGAGTCCGGGAAGGCCGCCTCGTCAATGTCAACGTTTCTGATCTTCATCCTGAAGGTACCCTCCGCCGGATCCACGGAGATCGCCATGATGCCCTCGGTCTTCCTGTCTTCCCCGCTGCGCGGCGCCCGGTACTTAAGCTTCCCGTCGCTCACGAAAATCTCCCCGCATGGTATCGCATCAGAATACTCTCCGACGGTTATCGCCCATTCGCCCGTCTCAGGCTTGTCCAGCGATTCTCCCATCGGCATGCGGATGCGGCCATACAGATCGAAATCCATGCGGCGGGCATATTTCCCGCCCTTTTCGACAGCTTTTCCGCCCAGCAGCACGAAATGCCCGGTATTTATCCTCCCATACATGCCTCTGGCCCGGAATCGCCCGTACCCTTTCCTGTCCTCCACGGCGGTGTAGGAGAAGCCTATGGTAGATGCCAGGATCGCGTCCCCCACCTTGAAAGTCAGAGGGATGTCCACCAGCCGCGGCGATGTTATTGTATCGTTCTCGGCGCCGAAGACATCGAGATCGTCTTTCAGGTTCGTGTTCCACGCTACGAATCGAAACCTGCCCGTCCGATCCTCCACATGCAGCGACCATATTATCCTCGGCCTGCTGCCTATCGGCGCCTTGTGCCTGGCGAAATCGTCGTCCATGGAGAAGTCGAACGCTTTTCCACCGACAAGCACCGTGACGGCAGTGCCTTTCCTGCAGGCATACACGACACTCGGCGACATGTAACCCTTTATCGTTATGCGGTCCTCTTCTTCCTTCCCCTCTTTGAAATTAAGCGTGAAATGCGCCTTTTCCACTACAAGGTCTGGGGATACGTTTGGCGTCATCGGTCCCGGCGATCCTACGTCAACGTCCCCCCCCCCCCCCTTTCCCCCCCCCCCCCCC
>JAOACM010000153.1 GCA_026417845.1 Planctomycetota bacterium
CCGGCGCCGCGATGACTGCCAGCGCATGGAGGGCAAGGATCAGGCCGGCCGTGCAGTACGCGGGCCGGCGGGGCGGGAGCGACGACGAACCGCTGTGCGATCTGGTCTGCGCGGAAGGCGGGCGGCGGACGGTATCGCGCGGGGCTGTAAGGCCGCGCGGCGTCGAAGGCCTGCTGCTGGCCTCGCCGGCGGCCGACATCGGGGCCGAGGCCGCGGAGGCGCTGGCGGATTTCGCCGACGCGGCTGAGCTTGGCGAGAAGGTCGGGATGCTGTGCGCCGGACGGACGGTCGCGGCCGGACGGCAGGTCGCGGCGAAAAGCGAAGGACGGAGCGTGCATCGCTGAGGAGGGCTGTCGGGATGAATGGCGCCGGGTGGGATTTGCGGGAGGTCGGAGCCGGTGGGCTGGCGGGCCATCAGACGGTCCGGCTGGCCGGGGAGGAATTGCCCTTCGAAGGCGACTGGGACGTGGTGGTGGCCGGCGGAGGAACCGCGGGACCTTTCGCGGCCATCGCCGCCGCCCGTCAAGGCGCCAGGACGCTCCTGCTCGAGCCGACGAACTTCCTCGGCGGCATCGGCACCGGCGGCGCCATCCAGAGCTATTACCACGGCATATCGGGGGCGATGCAGGCGGAAATTGACCGGGCGATCGTAGAAATCCACGCGAGGATCGGCGGTAAGCTGGCGTCCGGCTTCGATCCGGAGGCCAAGAAGTACGTCCTTCAGAAGGCCTGCGTCGAGGCGGGGGTAGAGGTGCGTTATCTGGCGGCGACAGCCGGAGCGATGATGGAAGGCAACGTCGTGCGCGGGGTCCTCGTGGCGGATGCCGCGGGCCGCTACGCGGTCCGGTGCAGAGTCGCGATAGATTGCACCGGCGACGGCGATCTGGCCGTCGCGTGCGGGGCGGAGTTCAAGATCGGCCGCGACGGAGACGGATTCCCGCAGCCGTATTCGCTGACGCCGGGCGTCTTTCGCAACGGAGCGATATCCCATCTGAACTTCGACGCCGGCTGGGCGGACCCGACTGATCCCGACGACCTGACGCGGGCCCACATCGAGGGCAGGTCGCGGCTTTACAGGGAGGGACCGTTCCCGCCGGAGGAACGCTGCCTTTATCTTGCTGGGATCCTCGGCGTGCGCGAGAGCCGGCGGATAGTCGGAGATTATATGCTGACGCTCGACGATCTGCTTAACGGCCGCCGCCGGAGCGACGTCGTGATGCGCACGAGGGCGCATTACGACAACCACGCGTGGGACTACGAGAACGAATCGCTCGAAGCGCGCGTACTGGTCGTGGCACTTTACGGATGGCCGGTGATGCTGGAGTGCGACGTGCCGTACGGTTGCCTGCTGCCGAAGGGCGTGGAGGGGCTGCTCGTGGCCTGCCGCGCCGTGTCGGCCACCCACGACGCTGCGCAGTGCTTCCGGATGCAGCGGGACATGCAGCAGCTCGGCGAGGTCGCCGGCAGGGCCGCGGCGCTGGCCGCCGCGCGCGGGATCCATCCGCGCGGAGTTCCGGTCGAATGGCTTCAGGATGTCCTCGTGGCATCCGGCGGACTGGCCGCGCCGGTCAGGGCCGCAGGACGCGAAGGCGGCGACCGGCCGCCGGCGAAAGAGCCGGCGGAACTCGTCGCCGACCTGGCCGGCCCGCGACGCCGCGAGGCGCTTGTCGAGCTGTACCGTCTGGGCATGCGCGCCCGCGACGCGCTCCGCGCCGCCCTGGACTGCCGGGAAGCCTCCGTGAGCCGGGACGCCGCCATCCTGCTGGCCCTCCAGCGCGACGCCTCCGTCCTCGACCGTATCCTGGCCATCATCCGGGATAAGGCGGACGATGCCCCGAAATCCGGGCGGGCATTCCCGCGCTGGTGTGGGGCCACGGTCTGTTGCGAGGTGCTGCGCGACAGACGCGCCGTCCCCGTCCTGGTCGAAACGCTCGATGCGGCAGGAATAGAGGTGCATGCCGCCGGCCTGATACTGAAGGCGCTCGCGGCCATCGGCGACCCATCAGCCCTCCCGGCCATCAGAAGGGCATTCGACAGGACCGATTTCGCCGCGTTGCAAAGCCCCCTGCAGATATCGAGCGGCGGCAGGTGGAAGCCGAGCGTGATAGTGGATTGGACCTGGAGCATCCGCATCGGGGCGGCAGCCGCCGCAGCGTGCCTGGGCGATGCTTCGCTGCTTGACCGCATAAAACCTTACGCTTCAGACAGCCATGCCTGCATCAGACGATATGCCGGGAGAGTTCTGGCTGGCGCGGATGCCGTGGCGGAGCAGACCGCGCCGCCTGCACGAACGGGAGTATGAGATGGCGAAGGGATCGCGCCATAAATGAGCGGCTTCGTTTGCATATGCCTTGCACCAGTTTGGCCAAGACATAACATTCGCTGCTGAAAATAGTTACGAACTTTATTTGCAGGGCAATCGGCCTCTCCCGTCCCATTCTGACGTATCGGTCGAGATATAATTGCATTTTCTACAACAAGTTACATCCCTATAAACCAGTTCAAGGCATTCAACATATGTTAATCGCTCGATTGTCAGCTAATTTTATGCACCTTGCGGCGCACGTGGTGTACTTAGTAATGGGAATCCTTATTTGGGAGGTGAGCCGGTGCGCTGTTGGCTCGCAGGGACGGTCGCTAGGAGCTGATAGGGACTGGCTGCGGACAGGGCTTGCACAAGTTTGCCTCAAGCGCTCTCCGAGGGGCGGCTGGGAGGTAAAAATCGCGGGAAACGCAACCCAGCGGGAGTGTGTTCATTCTGGAGGGCTGGGGGAAGGCCCCTAGCCGCCTGCGCAAATCTCCCTTCTGTCCGGGGACATCGCAACCGGCTTTTGGGAGGCTGAAGGGTATTGTCTGTCCACAGGATTGGGGATAAAATGAGAGTATGATGGAAAAGATCCCCGATATGAGCTTCGGCAAGATTGCGGTCTCGCAGGGGTTTTGCACCCCGGAGCAGCTCGAAGATGCTCTGAAGACCCTGCAGAAAGTCTTGGAGTTGGGCATTCCCGAGCGGCTCGGGACGATCATGGTTAAAAAGGGATACCTGAAACAGGAACAAGTCAAGGAAATCCTGAAGATTCAGGGGCAGGGGAGTTCAGTCAAGATCGCCGGGTACGAGATACTCGAGAAGGTAGGTCAGGGAGGAATGGGCGCGGTTTATCGCGCCAAGCAACTCAGTCTCGACCGGATCGTCGCGCTGAAGGTCCTGGTACCGAGCCTGGCGCAGGATCCCGCGTACATAGAAAGGTTTTTCCGGGAGGCACGGGCGGCAAGCCGGCTGGTTCACCCGAATATCGTGTACGCTTATGATGTGGGCCAGTCCGGACCGTACTACTACCTCGCAATGGAGTTCGTGGATGGCGAGACGGTCCTGGAAATGATCAAGAGGGACGGCCCGATACCCGAGAAGCGCGCGCTGAGGATCGTCACGCAGGTCGCCAACGCTCTGGAGTGCGCCTACAAGGCCGGCATGGTGCACCGCGATATCAAGCCCGACAACATAATGGTGACGCGGAAGGACGAGGCTAAGCTGTGCGATCTGGGGCTGGCGAAGAAGACCGATCATGGGAGCGAGACAGGCGTCGGCCTTGCCGTAGGCACCCCTCATTATATTTCTCCGGAACAGGCGCAGGGGCGCCAGGACGTTGACGTGCGTTCCGATATCTACTCGCTGGGCGCCTCGCTCTACCACATGCTTACGGGGCGGACGCTCTTTTCCGGACCGTCGGCCGCCGTGGTCATGACGTACCATCTGTCCAGCGAGGCCCCCCCGCCCCGGAACATACGTCCGGAGATATCCGAGGCCGCGTGCCGGCTGCTGGAGAAGATGCTAGCGAAGGATCCCGAGGACCGGTACCAGACGCCCTCCGACCTGATTGCAGACCTTGATTGCGTCTCCCGTGGCAGGATGCCGAAGATGGTCCTGCCCCCGGGGAGGAAGAGCAGCATCCAGAGGATGTCTCGCGGTCCAGGCGGCACGGAACGTTACAGGCCGGTAGGAGAGGACACGGCGACCCGCGAGCGCGACCGCGTCAGGACCCCGTCGAAGACGGCTGAGCCCGTCATCCGCGACCAGAGGGTTCTCCTGATTGTGGCTGGAGCCATCGCGGGACTGGCGACCGCCGGCGTGCTCGGCTACGTCATATCGGGCGACGATACCCCCCGGAAGAAAGCGGTCGGCGTCAAGCCGCCCGATTCCAGACCTGTGGAAGTCCCCCCGAAGGACACGTACAAGGACATCCAGACGAAAGTCACGACGCCGGATACCAAGACGCCGACTAAACCGTCCGTGGTGGATGCTCCCGCGGAAGTTTCGCCGGGCGAGGCCATATACAGGAAGGCGGAGGAGCTGGCGTCGAAATCCCCGCGCGACTACGAGCAGATACGGCGGCTCCTCTGGCAGGCCAGGGTTAACGCCGGACCCGACATCGAACGGAAGACCGAAGAGCTGTGGGGCAGGCTGCTGCCGGATTGCCGGAGGGAGGTTGAGGAGGAGATCGCCCGTCGTTCGGCGGCTCTCCGCGAACTGCTCGCCCGCGAGGACTATCTCGGCGCCTCCAGGCTTTTCTCGCAGACTCCCGGCGGATTCCCGAAACGGCTGCTGGTCAGGGAGACGGCCAGCACCGTCGAGGAGAAGCGCAAGGAGGCCGAGCCGCTCGTGACCTCGGCGTTCAGAGACTACGCGAAGCGGCGGTTGGTGCCGATGGAGAATTCCTGCGACCTGGAATCGTTGAAGAGGGCGAGAGCCGAATATCAAAAGCTGGCTGCCAGCCCCTTCGAAACCATCTCGTCCGAATGCAACGGGGCGGCTGCGCGCATCGGCGAAACGATCGGCACGATCGAGCGGGTGAACGCGCTGATGAATCCGGGATTCCTGGCCGCGTGGGATTCGGCGTGCAAAAACGCCCGCGAACGCCGCGCCGGCGACGCGGTGCGCGTATGCGAGACCGCCATGGCCGACCCGAACCTCGCGGCATACAAAGCGGATTTTTCGCGCTTCAGGCGCGACATCCAGGATTACATGAGGGCGTGGGTGAAAGCCAGGGAGAACATATCCAGAAAAGCCGGGTCGGGTGAGCAGGTTATGCTGACCCGGCCGGGTACCGACCGGCCTCACCCCTGTCGGATCCTCGGCCTGCTGCCTCACAATGAAGGGGTCCGGGCATGTCAGGAGCCTGGAGGGCAGGAGTTCCCCTACAGGTTCCGGGACATGCCGTTGGAGGATGTAGTGGAGCTTTCGGGGGTGGCAGCCGACAAGGATAAGGGGATCTACCTTTTGAACGCCATGCTGCTGCTCAGGCGCGAGGAGGAAGCATTCCCCCGGGCGCTCGGTGCCCTCCGGCAACTCGCTGCGCATCCCGTCCTAGGCCATGACGCAAAGGAATACGGATACCTCGTTGAGCTCGAGGCAGAGCGATTCGTCAGGCAGTGGGCCAGGGAATTCGACGAATTCCGCGCGGCTAAAGACCCCAGGCAGAAGGCAGCGAAGGCCGAGTCCGTCGAGCGGCTTACTCAGAGGCTCAAATCGTTCTACCAGGGCACGGTCGCGTACAGGAAGGTATCGCGCTGAGGATGCGCCGGAGGTGAGATATGATTTGCTGCGGCATGATATTGGTTCGCCCGCGCAGCGGAACTCCGCCGTCCCGGTACGGCCGGCGGACGGCCCGCGTCCGCGCGAGTTGGGGTTTCCCGGCCGCATTCGCACTCTTCGCGGCCGCCTCCGCGGCCGCGTGCGCCTCGTCAGAAGTCGAGACGGGGCTGCCCAGGCTGAGCGATGTGGAGGAGGAACTGAAGACCTGGCGGGAGGCGGAGGCCGCGAAAGTGCCGCGGGATCCGGCGAGACAGCCCGATGCGAAACAACCCGACGCGAAGGCGCCGGATCTGAAGCCCCCGGACGTAAAGCCGCCAGATCCCAGGCGTCCTGATACCCAAGTGCCGGACGTGAAGCCCCCCATCCCCGACCCGAAACCGCCGGACCGGAAGGCAGAGCCTCCTCCGCGCGAGATGAGTCCGCAGGAAATCGCCCAGGCATACAAGCGCGCCCAGCCCATCGTCAGCGACTTTGCGTCCCGCGCGTGTGTCGCCGTAGACATCAGGGCACGGAAGCTCACGAACATGTTCGAACGCGGCATGTTCCTGTATATGACGCAG
This sequence comes from Planctomycetota bacterium, assembly GCA_026417845.1. GTDB lineage: Bacteria > Planctomycetota > SZUA-567 > H5-PLA8 > CALKMO01 > CALKMO01. The sequence goes on from JAOACM010000153.1 coordinate 6,151, forward strand.
CGTTACGCGGAGGCCTATCAGCTCTTTCAGGAGAGGGTCAAGCGGGACAACTCCAGTTCGAACCGTTCCAGGGACGGCAACAACCCGAACGTCTCGGGGCAGACCGACATATGGCTGGCCAAACTGGCGACGCTCGTCAGCCCTGCGGACGAGCGGACCTTCAGCTACTGGCTCGACTGCGCCAACAAGATACGCGTGGACAAGGGCGAGGTCGAGTACTACACGCAGAAATGGCGGCCGTACTGGGTGAACTTCGGGAAGGAATACCCCGCGGCACTGGCCAGGGCGAGGACGGATCCGGACGAACTATGGAAACTGATCGAGACATTCTACGGGATGGAGGAGTATGAGAGGAACCACCCGCTGCCACATGCGATATGGCGGCTGCAACACCTGGCGGAGATGCACCTCTGTTTCCCCGACCATCCGAAGGTGGCCGACGGCACGTGCGCCGACCGTCTCACGGAGACGCTGTCTTTACTGTATCTGGACCAGGACGCCGCCGACATAGCGAAGGAATTCATCGCAAAGCGCCCCGAGAACCGCATGGTGAAGTCCGGCGACATGTTGTGGCGGCTGTGCGGGTACCTTCAGGGGGCGGGTAAATACGAGGAGGCGATCGAGAAACTGAGAGAATTCCAGAAGTCGTATCCGAAACACTGGGCCAACCAGACCAGGCGCCACCACAATGACGTGTTGCCCCCGCCGGCGCAGGAGAAGCTCGACCAGTGCATCAGGCGGTGGGGGCAGAGGTGAGCGCGCCCCCGACATCCGCTGCTTCCTCCCCGTCCGGCGCAGCTCCGGTTGTCGAGGCCGCAGGGGCCCGTCTGCCATATCCATACGCTGTAGCGCGGAAGGTTGCCGGAGGAAGGCGGCCGGGCGCGACAAATGGCAGCCGCCCGCATCGGGCGCGTCGAACCGGGGTGCATGGCCGTAACTGCGGAGTCCGGGATGTATGGAGTCTGGGGTCTGATCCGCCTTCGCCCCGCCCGGTCCGAAGGGCGCGGACCGGATACGCGTCCGGCGCATCCCTCGCGGCCCGCTCCAAGGCCCGGCATTTACGGTAATGCGCCCGGTGTGCCGCATCGTATACTTTCACAGAGGAAATCCGCCGCCGGCTGTATGCTGCGCTTTGATGGCCCGTCCAACGTCAGCCGCGGGTCCGACGGGTACCGGATATCCGCCGGGAGGTCCGGGCAGGCTTCGAGGAGGAACCGTGCGCCATGCATGACCTGACGGCTAAGAACCCGTCCGGAAACCTACGGCCGGATCTGGCGGCCCCCAGCGGAAGCCCTGGTCGCCGCAGGAGTTTTTGGACAGGTACTGATTCGCGCGGAGGGTCCGCGCCGTCCGCTCCAATCGCCATGGGAATTTTCGGCATGTGTATCCTGGCCGCCCCCCTCCGGATGACCATTGCGGCGGAGGCAACGGCGGCTGAAGGCAATCCGAAGAGCCCGTTGGGGCCAGGCCTGGCGGAACGGGCCGACGCCCGACCAGGTCGCATCGAGCTGTCTGACGGCAGGACTGTCCGGGGCGTAGTCTGGATGACCCGCGGTAAGGGGCTGGAGATCTTCGAGGACGCGAAGAATCTCTGGCACGAGGTGGGGTTTTCCGAGGTGGCCAGGGTCGAAAACGCGGTGGAAGAGGAGAAGACTGTCAGAGAATGGAGGTTCAAGGAGGGGGGCAATGACGAGAAGGTTTTCACGGGACGGACATGCGTGGATCGCCGATACTCGACAGTGGTAACGAAGGCTGACGGCACGGTGATAAAGGGGCACGTGAAAGGCACGGTCATCCATGTCGAGACTGCGGGGGGCCGGCACAAGTATTTTCTCAGGCAGTATCATCGCGGCGAGTGGAGCGCGGAGCCGTCAGATCTTGTTTACGTGAAGGCAGTGATCCTTGACGCGGGCCCGGCGGAAGGTCGCTCTCCTCCGGACAGCCGGCCCGGTACGAGGCAGGAAGGGGCCGATTCGAGGGCACCGGAAGGTGGATCCGGTCCAAGCGCCGCGGCCGGCCCGCGGAACAGGGATGTGCCCCGACCCGCAGGGGAGGATACTTCAGGAACTGACGCCGGGAAGGCGTCCGGTGCCGCCGCCGGAGATCGCTCCGAACCGCATCCTGAGGGGAAGCGCGAAACGGGGCGCGATAATAAGACCCCGTCCAGGAACTTCCCGCCGGGAGGTGCGGATCGCTGAGCGTATAAGCTGAGCGCTGGAGGTTTTCGGATAAGGCGTTTATATCCCATCCAGAAACCTCCCGCCGGGTAGGGGGGCCAGCCTCGGACCATAAGCTCCGTGCCCGGGGTTTTGGGATAGGCTCTTAAAGAAGACGGGACCGGGGCGGACAGGGTGGCGGAGAGGAGGAAGCCGCGGGCGGAGGAATCGGGTCGAAGATGACGACGGACGCCAGGAAAAAGGGGCGGAAGCAGATCGAGCGGGAGGTGAGGGAAGAGACGGCGCGCAGGCTGGCCTTCATCGGCACCCTTGCCTCCGGACTGGCCCATGAGATACGCAGCCCTTTGAATTCGCTGCGGCTCAACGTGGATCTTCTCATGGAGGACCTGGAAGCTGTCACCCCGGATCGCAGGGAGGACTTCGCGCGCAGACTCGGTATGATGCGCAAGGAGATAGAGGGGCTTCAGAAACTGTTGACCGAGTTCCTTTCGTTCGCCCGCCCGCCGAAGATGCAGATAATCCCGGCCGATCTGAACAGGGTGATAGACGAGGTGATAGAGCTGGAGGAGGCGGCGCTCAGGCGGGCCGATATAGAGG
>JAOACM010000154.1 GCA_026417845.1 Planctomycetota bacterium
CCTGAAGTCGCTCCTGGCCGATGTGGTGCATGACTGGAAGCTGAAGCAGAAAGCCGAGATCGCCTGTGAGATCAACCGCCTGAAACGCGAGAAGGGCGCCATCATACTCGGCCACAACTACATGGAGCCGGCGCTCTACCACTCGATACCGGACTACACCGGCGATTCGCTGTTTCTGAGCCGGATGGCGGCTCAGTCCGAAGCGCGGATCGTCGTCTTCTGCGGCGTCCGGTTCATGGCTGAGACGGCGAAGATACTGAATCCGTCGGCCAAAGTGCTGCTGCCGTCGCCCAAGGGCGGATGTTCGCTGGCAGAGGGCGTTACGGCGGCCGACATCCGCGAGCTGCGGAAACTTTATCCCGCTGCACCTGTGGTCAGTTACGTGAACTGCTACGCGGAGGTGAAGGCGGAATCTGATTACTGCTGCACGTCAGCAAATGCCGCGGCCGTCGTCAAGGCCCTGCTCAGTCAGGGGCATGCCAGGATCATATTCGTGCCGGATCATTACCTGGCGGCGAACACGGCGCGCGAAACGGGAATGCGGCTCGTATTGCCTGAACGCGACGGCGCCGGCGGCTGGCGGAACGCGGATATCCCGCCTGGCAACGAGCCGGTCATGATAGGCTGGAAGGCGCGCTGTGAGGTGCACGAGAGGTTCACGGTGAAGGATATCGAAAACGCGCGCCGCGAGTTCCCGGACGTGGTGGTTCTGGCTCACCCGGAGTGTCACCCTGACGTCGTGGCCGCCGCGGATTTCTCCGGCAGCACCAGCCAGATGCTCAGATATCTGGAGGAACATCCCAGGGGCCGCTACCTTCTTCTTACCGAGTGCTCCATGGCCGACAACATCGCCTCGCGTCATCCGGGGCGCCAGATGCTCCGCCTGTGCAGCCTGAGATGTCCGCACATGCAGGAGGTTACGCTCGAGGAAACTCTCGAATCGCTCAGGCTGGAGCGCTACGAAATTGACGTTCCCGAGGCCATCCGGGACCGCGCGCGCCTGGCCCTGGACCGGATGATCGGCACGTGGTGAGGCGCGTTTCGCCATGGTGCGCGTCTGCGCTGCCATGCCGCATGCCGCCGCGCACGCCTCTTATCTGCGCAAACGAAGGCAGAAACATCCAAGTGAGCCAAGCTGGACGCCGCGGAAGCCTTGGCCGCTGCAGGATTTTGGGGATAGCTTGAAATACTAGGGGGGACGCCACAACACGCCCCCCCTCATCATCCGACCGACCCGTTCCGGAGCCATGCGCAGCGCTTTACGCCGCCTCGTCCTTTACATCGGACTTTCTGGGTTCGTCCGACGGCGACGTGTATTTCTTCCACTGCTCCGCCGTAAGGATGTTTTGCAGTCCGAGCTTGAACCTCGCGTTCGGGTCGAACGCCTTGCAGGCCGACGCAGCGGACATCACGCTCCTATATAACTCGGTGCATGTCATCTGGCATGCAGGTGCCTTTTCGTAAGCGGCGCGGGCGATCTTCTGGGCCTTCGCCAGGCGATCCAGCTCAGCCCGCACCTCCGCCTTCAGGGCATCCACCTTCTTCTTCTGCTCCTCGCTGAGGCCGAGCGATTCAGCCGCAGCATCGAAGGAGCCGGTGTCAAAGGACGCCAGCGCAGCCTCCGGCGGCAGCGCCCACTTCTGGAACTGCTGCGGCTTCTTGGCCGTGGCCTTCTTCGCCCCGCCTCCACCGCCGCCGCCGATGATCCCGCGCCCGCCGCAACCTCCGCCCCCGCTCGCCGTCCTGCCGCTTAAGGGACATCCCCCGCCCTTCCCTCCTCCGCTAAGCGGGCATTGCGCCAATGCCTCGGAACATACGAACACGATCGCAACCGCCACGCACATGACAGCGCACCGAATTCCCCGCATCGCTTGGTCCTCCATCAACATGCTTCCCTCTTCCTCCGCCGGAGACCCGCTGTCTCCCGTTTCGACCTCGCCCGCCCCGCCTTTCGTATTACACGACGGAGAACGGGAGGGGATGTGAGGCGCATCGCCGGAACGGATACAATCTCCGCGAAAAAGTTCACGTTCGACCGGGCGGCCGGGACGCCGACAGGTCCGGATCCGCCGATGATGGCCTGATAACCGGCGGCGCCGTCCGTCTTAATAAGACGGGGGGACCGGTACAGGAGAGGGAACCGCACTATGGCGTTCGAATCGGTAGTGCCCGTGGCCGCCGGGTACCGCAAGTATGATGCCGGGGCTCCGCCCGTTCCGGGAGGCCCGGCGCGTCGGGGCGCGCTGCTGTACGTGGAATGCGGGCGCGGGACGTGGACGGTGGGGCGCTGGAGCTTCCCGGTTTCGCGCGGCCAGCTTATCCTGATCCCCTGCGGCTACGAGGCGAGGGCGGACGCGGACGCTTCCACGCCGCCGGGATATTATTACGTATGTTTCAATGCCGGCGAATCCGCGCCGACGTGGCCTCTGGATCCCGGCAATATGCGAGGGAGCGCCGAAGCGCCACCTTATGTCTCAGGAAACTACAAGCCCGAAGTCGTAGCCTTCTTCAGGCATATCCAGGAGGAACTGGAACGGGGCGATGCTTTGAGCAAGGCAGCCGCCCGCGCGCACCTCGTATTGCTCGGCGCCGCCTTCACCCGCATGCTGGCCATCTGCCGCGGGAATCCGACGGCGACCGGTACGGCCGCGGCGCGCGCCGCGAAAACATCGGGCCGATATGTGAGACCCATGCCCGAACCGGTGCGGCGGGCTATGGATTTCGTCGAGAGCAACCTTCATCGCGAGATATCGCTGGCCGATCTCTCGCGCGCGGCCGGCTACAGTCCCAGACAGTTCTACGAAATATTCATGCGCGCGGCGGGCATGTCACCGCTGACTTACGTCAGGACCCGGCGGATTCGCGAGGCGCGGCGGCTGCTGGCGGGCGGGAAAATTCCCGTCAAGGAGGTCGCAGCGAGGCTCGGCTTCGCGGATCAGCACCACTTCTGCCGCGTGTTCCGCCAGTTCGTGGGCGTGAGTCCCAGCGAGTATGCGGCCGGCAGGCCTCCGCCGACGCGACTGCGCATTGAAACGACACAAGTGGCATCCCGCGGAACGATCCCAGTGGTTCAGACTCCGGGCGACCATGATCTCCCCGTGCTGCCTTCCAGGTGATTCCCGGAACCGGCCGGATCGCCCGGGTCTGACATACGGCCGGGGGCGTTGCCGGGCTCTGGGAAACCTGCCCGGCGCCGGCCCGCCGTCACGGCAGCCCGAAAGGCGGTTCGCCTTCGAGAGCGGCTCTGATCCGCGCGACCGCCGCGATCTGCTCCTCCGAACCTTCGCACAGCAGCACCACACAGCCCTCGGCTCCCAGAATGCCGCCGGCCGCTACCGGATACGCCTTCGCTCCTGTCAGCACGGCTATCGCCTCAATCTCCGTGAATATCTCGCCCGGGCTTGGCCAGAGCGCCGGCCCTTCGAAATCGTCCCTCATGTGGCGCGCGGCCCAGTCGAGGTCAACGGGAACGGATTTCTCCAGCCCGACGGGATGGATCAGGTGTATCCTGCGCGCGACGCAACAGCCGAGGACAGAGGCGAGCGTACCGCCCTGCGGATGGCCTATCATCACCGCGACCTGCCGCCGTTCGTAGTTCAGGGCGTTGGCGCCCTTCAGGACGACGTCCCCCGGCCCCATTTCCTTTACGGCGTCGGCGACCGGCACGCCATCCGCCCGCTTCCCGCCCTTGTAAACGACCGTGGGCAGTTCGGAGGACATCCGCACGTCCTGGTGGCGCGTCCTGTCGCGATAATGGCCGGTCACGTATTTCGTCTTTTCGATCCGTTCGCCGGTTATTTCTTCGACGACGTACGCGTTCGTAGTGCCGGTGCATACGATCAGCATGCCCTTTTCCTTCGCCCTCAGTACGTCCGGACGCGCCGCTACTCCCTTCGCGATCAGACGCTTGCTCTGGGCCGGTGTCAGAACTATGCTTTTTTTCATGCGCTTTTCCTCCGGATATCGCTCCGCCAGCATCCCTCCGGATTCACGGTCCGGTCGTCATCCCCTGCCCGGCGCCATCCGCGTGGGGATACATCCGCATGACGCGGCCGTCAATATGGCGCGCCTCCCGACCTGACGTCCAGCGCATCCCGCAGTCCGTCGCCTATCATGTTGAACGCCAGCACAGTCAGGACTATCGCCAGGCCAGGGAAAACCCCCATCCACCAGTATACGGTAAAGTGGTCCCTCGCCTCCGCCAGCATCCCCCCCCAGCTGGGATAGGGATCCTCCGCTCCAAGACCGAGGAAAGACAGGGCGGCCTCGCCCAGTATATTGCCGCCGATCGCCAGCGTGGCCATAACCATCACCGGAGACAGGGCGTTCGGCAGGATGTGACGCCACAATATTCTCAGCGTCGGGACGCCGAGCGCCCTGGCCGCCAGGACGTAATCGGCTCCGGCCAGTTTCATCGTTTCGGCCCTGGTCACCCGGGCTATGCCCGTCCAGCCGGAGAGGCCGAGCGCCACGAAGGCGATCCAGGGAGATGGCTTTTCGGCTATGGCGGCGATCCCCACTGCAAGGAGTATACCGGGGAAGGCGTAGACCGTATCGGTGACCCTCATCAGCACGGCGTCCAGGATTCCGCGGGAATAGCCTGCCGTCAGTCCGACGGAAAGACCGATGACAAGGCTCAGCGCGGTTGCGGCTATCCCGACCGCCAGCGATATCCTCGCGCCGTACATCATGCGCGACAGGACATCGCGGCCGAGCATGTCCGTGCCCAGCCAGAAGCCCGGGCGCGGGCCAAGCCGCTCGCAACCCGGCACCCCGTCCCAGTAGGAATATGGACTCAGCAGTGGCGCGGCCAGCGCCGCCAGTCCCATCGCGCATATGACGGCCATGCCGAAGACAGCCCCCCGGTTCCGGATCAGGCGGCGCCAGGCGGCCGCGACTGGCGATGGCGCGCCCGGCCCGGTCGGAGGGAGCGTTCCAGGTTCCGTCCTCGCTCCAAAGTCGGCCGCGCCCGCTGCCGCGGAACCGGCGTCCGCTCCCCCGAAGGCGGTCGCGCGATCCTTGTCTTCCCCACTGGTTCTTCCGCCGGATATCTCCACGCTTTTCCTCCCGCTCCGCGCATCTCCCCTGCGACAGCCCCCTGCGGCCGGACAACATGGGTGCATGGCCGCAGCTGCAAAGTCGGATGCGGGCTTCCAGAAGCGCTCCGAGGAGAAGGCTGTCCCGCCGCCTCCTCCCGCCCGTGTCTCCGCGGATTACCTCCGACGGCTCCCGAATCACCAAGTCTGCATCCGCATTTACGCCATGCGCCCCCGCGGCCGCTTCAGCCGCGCCTCAACCTCGGGTCCAGGAAGGCGTAGAGAACATCCACCGCGAGGTTGGCCAGGACGAATATCACCGACATGACCACTATGCAGCCAAGCATCAGGTTGTAGTCGCGGTTGAAAATAGCCTCGTAGAGCTCCCGCCCCATGCCGGGAAGCGAGAAAACAGTTTCAGTCAGCACCGCGCCGGTGAAAAGCGAAGCCAGATTGGAACCGATGACGGTTATCAGGGGCAGGGATGCGTTGGGGAAGGCGTGGGCAAGCAGGGTCCGCCATTCGGACAACCCTCTGGCCCGTGCGGTCCGGATATAGTCCTCGCCCATGGCGTCCAGGATGGAGGCGCGGGTCATGCGTGCCAGCACGGCCGCAGATATCGCGCCCAGCGTAACGCTCGGCAGCACCAGATGCGCCAGGCTCCCGGGCTCGTAGCCGGATATCGGAAGCCACCTCAGCCATACACCGAAGACCAGGATCAGCAGCATCGCAAGCCAGAACGCGGGGGTGCATATACCGATCAGGGAAGCCCCCATAGCCAGGTTGTCCAGCAGACCGTAAGGACGCCGGGAGGAAAGTATCCCAAGCGGTATGCCGATAAGCATTGCGAAGGTCATCGCGCCGAGCGCCAGCCGTACGCTGACTCCTAGGTCGCGGACAAGTATGCTCGATACAGGCAGGTCCTTCTGCGACCACGACACGCCGAGGTCCCCGCGGACCAGCCTGCCGAGATACTTGAGGTACTGGATCGGAAGGGGCCTGTTCAGCCCGAGCTCCTCGGCTGCGGCATCTATCTGCTCGGCTGACGCTCTCGGCCCCAACAGAACCTCAGCGGGCGAACCGGGAAGCGCATGCACGATCGCGAACGATATGAGCGTAACGCCGATCAGGACAGGCACGCTTTGCAGCAGACGACGCGCGATATATCCCCACATCGGGAATCTCCTTTCGCAGCCGTTTGCCGTCCTCCGCACTGCCTTTTCCCCGGGGGAGAAAGGGAAGAAAACTGCAGTCAGAGCATTCCCGGCCGCGCCCTGCATCCTCCGGACGACTGCGTCCTCCCGGCTCCGCAGCCGTCTCCGCGGCCGGCGGCCCGCGACCGCTGCAGCAAGGAGGACGGGCGGTCAGCGTCTCCCGCCAGACTCGGGAACAGAATCCATTTCTACCTTGAGGAAGTCAACTCCCGGCAGAACGGTATCTACATCGAGGGGAGTTATTCTGCCCCGTATGCCGCGGACATACGGTTTTATCAGGAGGTTGGTCTTGCCGTGGTAGAGCACGATCCAGGGGGCCAGTTCGAGCACGCGCCTCTCGGCCGCCCTGTAAAGCTCCGCCGACTTCGCCGGCCCGGCTTCGCGCAGGGCGGCTTCCGTCAGGCGGTCCACTTCCGGGTCGCGCGTCCTCGTGCGGTTCATTTCACCGGCCAGCGAGCTGTGAAACAGCGTGTGGAGGAAATTATGCGGATGCGGGTAATCGGCGACCCATGCGAGCCTGAACATGGGACATTCGCCGCGCCTGGTGCGGGCGAGGAAAGTGCCCCACTCGAGCGGCCGCAGGTCCACGCTGATGCTGGCCCGGCGGAGCTGCATCTGGATCGCCTGACAGACCAGCCTCCCCTCGCCGTCAGCCCTGTAGTAGAGCCGCAGCGGGGGCAGCCCTTTCCCGCCCGGGAAGCCGGCCGCCTCAAGTTCGCGCCGGGCGGCATCCGGATCGTACCTCTGCCCCTCCAGCCCGGGATCGTAAGCCGGCATGCCGGGCGGCAGAACCCCTTTCGCCGGAACCGCCGCCCCGCCAAGAACGGTCGAGCACAGATATTCCCTGTCTATGGCGAAGGCCATGGCCCGGCGCAGGTGGACGTTCCCGGCCGCCGGGCCGGATTCCATGTTTATGCCCAGATATGCCGTGGACAGCCCGGCCGTCTCGCTGAGCTCGCGCGAAAGCGACGGGTCCGATCTTATCTCCCGGAGCATCCCCATCGGCACGGGCGAGATGTCGAACCGCCCGGCGCGGTATTCCTGGAGCGCCACCGGATTTTCCCTGACTACGCGATAGAATATTCCCTTGAGGCGGGCCGGACCTTCGAAATAGCCATCGAAGCGTTCGAGTAATATGTGGCTGTTCGGCTCGTGTGCCGCCATACGGAACGGGCCGGTGCCGACCGGGAAACGCCCGAAGTCGGATTTGCGCCGCAGCACCTCCTCCTTCGGCAGGATCGAGGCCGGCGTCAGCGCCATCAGGCTCAGAAAGGGCGCGAACGGCTCGCCCAGCTCGATCTCGACCGTCCTGTCGTCCAGCACGCGGATGCCTTCGATGCCCAGGCCTGCCTCGCTCCAGTCCACGTACACGCCGTTGCCGGGCGGCAGCGAACGGCGCCAGCGCAGGGCCGACTCGCGGAAGGCCCGGGCGCCGAGGATGCAATCGAGGTCGAACAGCCGTTCGCTGCCGTCGGGGAAGGCCAGGCGCTCCAGCGACCATTTGACATCCCGCGCGGTAACTTCGCGGCCGTTGTGGAACCTGACGCCGGGCCGCAACCGGAACGTGTAGCGGCGGCCGTCAGCCGATAGCTCGAACGATTCCGCCAGGTCCGGCCTTATGACGAGCGAACCGCCCGGTCCGTCTGGCGAGTGGCGGACGAGCGTATTGAATATGCGGCGGCTTATGCCGTCGGCTACGACTGTCACGACCCATGTCGGATCGAGAGTCGGAGGATTGGCGTTGATCGGGACCCTGAAGAAACCTTCGTCGGGACCGGGCGCCGGGACGTCGGCGCCGCCTGCGGCGGTCCCGGCCGCCCTGCTCCGCCCGAGCAGCAGGAAGGAAGCGGCCATGCACAGCCATAAGGCAGCGAAAAACCAGAGACGGCTCACGGTCTCACCGGCCCGCTACCGGCCTCCTTCCTCCTCTGCCCCCTCGCCGGCCCCCTTCCTCAATTTCTCGTACCACTCCTTCCATCGGCGATGAACCCGCGCGCGGGTTTCCGCGTCGGCGAGGTGGCTGTAGCCGAACGTCTGGAGCGTCCTCCGCTTCAGCGACAGGAACGCCTCATAGCGAAGCCCCTGGTCCTCGTCCATCAGCAGGTCTATGAGGTCGGGGATGATCTCCTCGCGGCCGGCCGCGTCGAGCAATCTGAAAGCGGCGGCCCGGACTTCCAGCTCGCGGTGCTTCAAAAGGGGGCGAAGCTTCGGAGTGGCCTCCTTCCCGTAACGCCGCAGGTATTCCTCGGCGGGCCAGGCACGCACGGGCTTTCCCGAGGTCAGGTCGGATATCAGAGAATCTATGATTTCGTCGTTGCCCCGCAGGTTGCGTTCCTCTATCGGGACAAATCTGTCCGGATCAGGTCCCCGGCGCTTCGGGTCGCCGCAGCCTGTCAGCATTCCGGAGGCCGATACCGCGGCCAGACAAAACGCCAGACGGACCGCGAAACGCGCGGGCCTGCAGACCGCGGTCGCCGGTTCCGGCGGGAGGATTGGACGGGTGGACCCGCGGACGGACGAAACCAGCCCTGCTCCGTGCATCTCCCTGTCCGATACGCCCCGGCTATCACGCATCATACGAAGCTTCTCCTCGCGCATGTCCGGAACTGACGCTGTGCCTGTCTCTTATACACATCT
>JAOACM010000014.1 GCA_026417845.1 Planctomycetota bacterium
ACAGGCGCAAGGTGGATCGTCTCCTGATAAGCCCGCGGACGGACAGGATATCTTACGGAGAGGCAATGAGGTTGAAATACAGGTCCGCGAAGATAGGCGAACAGCTCGGCCCCCAATGGGCGACCTTCTGGTTCAAGGCCGAGACGAGGGTGCCGCCGGAATGGAAGGGTGGTCGCGTGGACCTGATATGGGTCTCGTGCAGCGAGGCTACGCTCTGGATGGATGGCCGGATCGTCCAGGGTTTGTCCGTGCCCCAGATAAGGCCTGACGCGATCCTTATCGGAAAGGCCCGCGGCGGAGAGACGGTCCGGTTCGCGGTCGAGGTAGCCTGCAACCAGATGTTCGGAGCGGGCAAGAGGCAATACGATTCGATAAGCCCCTTTGTCCTGGACCGCTGCGATATCGCTCTGTTCGATAAAGATGCCTGGGAGCTGTACCACGATCTCTTCGTCCTCCAGGAACTCGAGAAGGAACAGACGAAGGACCTGGACAGGACGTGGGGTGGCGAACTTCTGCGGGAGCTGAACCGGGTCGCCAACGTTTACGACCCGGACGACAGAAAAACATGGGCTGAGGCCCGGGAGATACTCAGGCGCCTGTACACCCGCCGGAACGGGTCGGTCGCGCACGAGCTGTCGGCAATCGGGCATGCACATATAGACTCCGCCTGGCTGTGGCCGGTGGCGGAGACGATGCGCAAGTGCGAGCGGACCTTTTCGGCGCAGGTCGCGTACATGGACGAGTATCCAGAGTACAGGTTCGCGTGTTCGCAGGCGGTCCAGTACCAGTGGATTAAGGATCGCAATCCGGAACTCTACGCGCGCATAAAGGAAAAAGTGAAGGCCGGACAGTTTGTGCCGGTCGGCGGCACGTGGGTGGAGATGGACTGCAACATCCCTTCCGGCGAGTCGTTAGCTAGGCAGTTCCTGTACGGCCAGAGGTTCTTCCAGAAGGAATTCGGCATTACGTGCAGGGAATTCTGGGAACCTGATGTATTCGGCTACAACGGACAATTGCCGCAGATCATGCGTCAGGCGGGCATAAACTGGTTCCTGACTCAGAAACTGTCCTGGAACCGCTTCAACAAGCCGCATCACCATACCTTCAGGTGGCAGGGGATTGACGGAAGCGAAGTGCTCGCCCACTTCCCGCCGGCTGACACGTACAACGCCAGGTGTACGGTGGAGGAAATCCGCAACAACGCGCGAGACTACAAGGAAAACGACCGCTCCAGGAACAGCATCCTCCTGTTCGGCTACGGCGATGGAGGCGGCGGGCCGACGAAGGAAATGATAGAGCGGCTGCTGAGGATGAAAGACCTTCAGGGGCTTCCGCGCGTGCGGATGCGATCAAGCGGGGAGTTTTTCAGACGGCTGGAGAAAGATACGGACGACTGGCCCGTCATAGTGGGCGAGCTTTATTTTGAGTTCCACCGCGGTACGTACACCACTCAGGCGGCAGCGAAGCGGTTCAACAGGAAGAACGAGTTCCTGCTGCACGATGTGGAATTCCTGTCGGTGTGTGCTGCACGGCTTGCCGGAACTCCCTATCCCAGGACCGAGGTCGAACGCCTCTGGAAAATGGTGCTGTTCAATCAGTTCCACGACATACTGCCTGGCTCGTCCATCGGGCTGGTTTACGAAGACAACGCCAAGGACCACGCGGAGGTACGCAGGGCCGGCGAAGCTTTGAAAGCGGCGGCGCTGAGGGCGATAGGCGGCAGGCAGGGAAATGTCCTGCAGCCGGTAAACACAATCGGCTTCGAACGAAAGGAGGTGGCGGAGGGGCCAGATGGCAGGCCGGTCTTCGTCGAGGCGCCACCTTACGGGATCGGCCGGACGATTGAGGCGCCCGATCAGGTATCGGTGGAGCGTCGCGACGGCCGCATCGTGCTCGAAAACGCCGCGCTCCGCGCGGAGCTGTCGCCGGACGGTACGCTGCGGAGCCTCGTGCACAAGCCGACCGGGAGGGAATCGCTCGCCGGGCCGGGAAACGTCTTCGAGATATACGACGACAGACCCAACGAATGCGACGCATGGGATGTGGACCCCTTCCACCTGGAGACGCGGAAGGAGTGCCCGCCGGCGACGTCCTGGCGCGTCGTGGAGGAAAGCCCCATGCGGGCGACGGTTCTCTTCGAAAGGCAGACAGGCAAAGCCAGCTCGATGAGGCAGCGCGTCAGTCTTTCGGCCGGCGCGCGGAGGCTCGAATTCCATACCGAAGTAGATTGGCGCGAATCGCACAAGATGCTGAAGGTCGCCTTCCCGGTCAATGCGCGAGCGATGAACGCCACATACGAGATGCAGTTCGGATGCTGCGAGCGTCCCACTCATTACAGCACGCCGTACGACCTGGCCAGGTACGAGGTGCCGGGCCACAAGTGGGCGGACCTCTCCGAGCACGGTTTCGGCGTATCGCTGCTGACGGACTGCAAATACGGGTACAGCACGTACGGAAATGTCATGAGGATAAGCCTCCTCCGCTCCCCGAAACATCCGGATGAGAACGCCGATATGGGCAGGCACGAATTCGCCTGCGCCGTTTTCCCGCACGCGGGCGGGTGGCGGGAGGCAGGCGTTGTGGCCGAGGCGTTCCGGTTCAACGTCCCGGTGTCGTGGGCCAGGGGGAATGGAGAGGCGGTGTCGTTCTTCGGCGTGGACGATCCGAACATCGTACTGGATACGATCAAACTTGCCGAGGATTCCGACTCCATAATCGTCAGGATGTACGAGGCGCATGGAGCCAGGGGCAGGGCGCGTCTGAAGTGTGCCTTCCCCTTTGGCCGGGCGTACGAATGCAACATACTCGAGGAGGATGGCAGACGGCTGAAGGTATCGGACGGAACAGTCGAATTCGAGTACAGCCCGTACCGGATAACAGGCATCAGGCTTTCGAAGTGATCCGCCTGCGACTGCTCTTAGAACCTGTCCGAAAACCTCCCGCCCTGAAGTCGGAAGCGCAGAGCCGTAAGCTTCGCGCCGACAGGTTCTTCGGATAGGCTCTTATGGTCGCGGCGGCGCGCGAGACTCCGGTCGCGGGAACGTCCTGGTATACATTGCGCCTCATTGCGCCTCCGCGGGGCGCGGGGCGTACCGCGGCAGGTGGTGGAGGATTCGCACGTGAGCCTTGGGGCGGCCAATATGGGATCGGACCGGGAGAGGATACCGGACGCCGCAGTGACCGGCGTCGCCGCGGCGGAGTCGCGGGTCGGCAGCGAAATACGCCTCTCGCTTACCGTCAGGGACCCGGAGGTCGTGGCGGAGCTGGGCAGACGGCCGGAGGGCGAGGAGCGCGAGCGGTACGCGCTGGCGGCCCTCAGACTCGGCGTGCTGGCCCTGCGCCAGGCCTCCGGCATGGTGGATGCCGAAACCGTCCGCCGCGAGGGCGAAAGGCTGGTGGCCGGCATAAGGGAACAGCTCTCCAGCCATGCGCAGCGGGTAACGCTGGAGGTGGCCGAGACGCTGAAAAGGTATTTCGATCCTTCAGATGGAGAATTGCACCAGCGTCTCGATCGCCTGCTGAGAAAGGACGGCGATCTCGAATCGCTCCTGGCGCGCCACCTCGGCGGTGACGACTCCACCGTCGCCAAGACGCTGGCGAAACACGTGGGCGAGGGCAGCCCGCTCTTAAGGATGCTCTCCCCCGAGCAATCGAACGGCCTGCTCGCCTCGCTGTCGAAGACGATCGAGGCGGCGCTGGCGGCCCAGCGCCAGCACATCCTGGATCAGTTCTCGCTCGACCGCGGGGACTCAGCCCTCTCCCGCATGATAAGGCAGCTGACGGATTCCAACGGCAGGCTCCGCGAGGAGTTCGCGAAAGACCTCGAGAAGGTCCGCCGCGAGTTCTCGCTCGATAACAGCGATGGCGCCCTCCGCAGGCTGGTTGATGAAGTGACCAGGGCGCAGAAGACCATCGCCGCCGAATTCTCAAGAGACAACAGGGATTCCGCGCTCAACCGCATGTCCAGCCTCATGGAGGAAACCGGCAGGAAGGTGGATGCGAGGCTGACGCTGGATACGCCCGACTCTCCGCTCGCGCGGCTCCGCCGCGAACTGTGCGACCTTATAAAGGGAATCGAGGATGCCAACGCGAAATTCCACGCGGATGTCCGGGCGACGATGGAAAGTCTGAAGGCAAGACGGGAAGAGGCAGCCAGGTCCACAAGGCACGGCTTGGCCTTCGAAGATGCCGTCGGCGGGCTGATTGGTGAAGAGGCCGGCAGGATGGGAGATATCCTTGAGCCTGTCGGAGCTACCCAGAGCCGGAAAGGCAAGGTCGGCGATTACATCGTATCGCTCGGAGAGGAAAGCGGCGCGCCGGGGGCACGGATCGTGATCGAGGTGAAGGAAAGAAAAGGCTACAGCGTGGACAACGCGTTCGAGGAGATGAGAGAAGCGAGAGAAAACCGCGAAGCGGCGTTCGGCATGTTCGTGTTCTCGAAGACTTCGGCGCCTGAGAATATCCCCCCCATTCTGCGGAGAGGCCGGGACGTGCTGGTCGTCTGGGACAGCGAAGACCGCGGGACGGACGTGTACCTGAGGGCCGCTTTCTGGATCGCCAGGGCGCTGGCCGTACGCGAGCGCAGGGAGAGCGAAAGGATCGGGATGGACATATCGCACGTCGAGGGGCTGACGGAGAAGATGCAGAAAGATGCGGCTGAAATCGAGGCCATAATAAAACTGGCCGACACGGTGGCGGCCAAAGGACAGGATATACGCATAAGGGCCGATACCTTACGCCGCGACATTGCCGAGGGGATCGGAACGCTCAGGCGGCTCACCGCCGACCTCCGCGACGCCTCCGGGAGCGGCGCTTCCGGGCGGTAAGAACCTGCCCGGAAACCGCCGACGCATGACTTGCCGGCTCAGCGATCCCTGCTTCCCAGCGGGGAGTCTCTGGATGGGATATAAGTATCCGTCTGGAAGCTTCCGCCGGAGAGCCGGCATCGCAGACTTGCCGGCGGGTTTTCGGACAGGCTCCGAAGGGCGCCCGTCCGTCACGGTCCGCCGGCGCGATTCCCGATGTCACGAAAAGGGAAAACAGAGCGTCCAGCATATAAAGAAGATGCGATCCGTCCGGAAGGGTGGTCGCGAAACGCGGTGGAAAGGGAAGCGGCGCTGATTCTGGCGAGGCACCGGCAGGATATGTTCCGGCGGTGGATAGTGGCGATCGCGGCTCTGCGCGCCTTGTACGCCGTGGCGGTTTGCGCGGCGGCGTCCGCAGGTGAACGTATCGTATTGAAGGATGGCGTGGTCTTGGAGGGCGAAATCGCAGCCGAGGATGATGCCTGCGTGAGGCTGCAGACCTGGAAGGGGCTGGTCGAGATAAGGCGTGATGCCATTGCGGAGAGGTCGCGGGTCGCGGACGGATCCGACCGCCTCAGGATTATGCGTGCAGGGCCGCGCGAAGCCGCGCCCCAACCCTACGTCCCGAGACCGGCGGCATCTGGCGGAGGCGAGGAGCGGCCGGGGGGGACGGGGTCGCCGGAACGGCGGAGCGGGAACGGTGTGGAAATTCGCGTCGGGCGGAGCGGCCCCCGCGCCGGCGTCGCCGCGGGAGCCGACGCGATGCGGATCCCGGGCAGCGTGGACGCCCCGGACGCTTCGGGGCCCGTCGTCGTTCGCGGCAGGACAGCGGGTGCCGGCGAGGCGAGGATCGCCGGCGTGGGCGCGGCGCCGCGCAGCGCGGCTCCGGAGGCTGGGTGGCGCGAGGACATAACGCGCAGGATGGAACGCAAGATCACAATCGATTTCTCCGACACCGCGCTCGATGACGCGGCCGCATTCCTGGGCACGGCTACGGGCGTAACGGTGATTCTTGATCCTAAGGTGCAGCCCGCCAAAAGGCGGCTTACGATGTCGGTGCGCGAAATGGAGGCCGGCAACGTGCTGGTCTGGATGACGCGCCTGACCGACACATCCGCGATCCTGAAGGACAAGGCCATCTTCATTACGTTGCCCGAGACGGCCCTTAAGGAACTCCAAGAGGAGGCCCCGATAGAGATACCGGTCAGGCGCGGGGCAGACATAGAGGAAAAAATCACGGACTTCCCGGGACCCGATATAACCGGCGTCGGCTCCGTGCAGCCTCCGCGCGGTCAGGGCAGGGGCGGGGTCTGACCCCCGCCCCTGCGAATCACCCGGCCCCGGCGCGGAGGGATCGGAGAGAGGGTGTCGCGCCGGACCGGAACGGGTAGAGCCGCCAGGCCTTCGTGCGGAAGGGAATGAAGCCGCAAGCGGCATCCCGGAGCCGGGCAGGCATTGAAAGACGCCGCGGACGAGAAACGTGCGAGCGGGATCCGGCGGCGAAGCCCGAGCGGACGCGCGACCCGCGGGTTGCTGGCCGGGCGACCGGGAACGCGATGGCGGGACCGCGGCCCGAAGTGATCGCGCCACGGATTTCCCGGCCGCCAGCGTTTCCCTCCCCTCCCCCACCACGTCGCCTCTCCCCCACCGCCGTGCCCGGCCTGTCGCCTGATAAGACTTGATAAGACGTGCCCGCGGAATAAGGTATGGGCAGGAGGGTAGAGACGCTGGAGACGAATCCGCGGGCTTGCGGAAGGAGGCTTGGCGCGCTATGGGAAAGGTTCCCGCCCTGGTTGGCATCGCCGGACACTTCAAAGACGAGAAAATGGCGCTTGACTACGGGAAGACCATAACCGTTGGGCGCAGCAGATCGGCCGATTTCAGCCTGCGCAGGTGCGCGTCCTGGAAGAACATGACGGAGGAGGAACGCGAAAAGGATCAGAAGGCGCTGACGGTCAGCGGCAAACATTTCGAGGTTACCATGCACAACCTGGCTAGCATCGAAGTGAGGAACCTCAGCGCCAACGGCATAAGGGTGGATGGCAAGCCTGTCGAAAAAATCATCATCGAGGACGTGGCCGAAAAAAGCCATACGATCGAATTCGGGATAGAAGAGAAAATATCCCTCCAGATGATCGAACAGGAGTAAGAGCCTGTCCGGAAACCTCCGGATGGAACGGTTGGAATCCGGCGGACAGGCCCTTGTGCCGCAGAAGTTTTTGCCAGGCTCTGAGCTTTCGGCGCAGAAGCCTTCCCCGGACGAAGTGACGCTTCGACAAACGCGACGAGCCCCGGACGCGCGCCGTTCACATTGACGGCATGGCGCGGGATATGATGTACGTCGTTACGGCATTCATTATTATGCACAAAGCGCCGACAAGCAGCATGACGAGCGACCAGCCGCGCGGTCTTTCAGTCGCTCCGCGCAGGGACATGCCGATTATTCCAGCCGCTATAGCGATGCAGGGTATTACCATGTATTTGCCGGGACAGGTCAGGGTGTAAAGCGTGCCGCCTGCCAGCTCGGGGATGTGTGCGCAGGCGGCATTGACCGCCAGGCAGGCAACACCGGCCGCCAGTAGCGCGACAGGCCAGATGCGCGATTGCAGCGGCCCGCCGCGCCACAGGAAGGCCGCCACGCCGGGGATCATGATGACGAGCGGCAGGAGCATGGACAGCGCCGGAGCGGCCAAGAGCACGGCCAGCTCGGCCCATCGGCTCTCCGGCTGAATCCACATCGGAAGCAGCAATGAAAATGTCGGCGGCTCGCCGCGCCCGGCCACTACCGCGTCCCTTGCCCGCGCCACAGCGAATCCGGCGTTCAGCAGTACCAGCAGGATCGCGATCGCGCCCCATGCCTTCGACGGCAACGGTGTGGACCCTTTCTCGCTCATCTGGTTCCCCCCTTTCCAGAAATTCCCTCCGCGCTCCGGACGAAGAGCGACCTGCGCGTCTGGGCGGTCGCAGGCTTCCGGAACACATCGGCGTCCGGAGCGAAGGGGCGGTCAGGACGCTCCTCCACGCCGGTCAGCGGAAACCACGCGCTGAATGTATCGGAAGGGCCGCCGATTTCCAATGCTCCGCCAGTATCCCCAGGGCCATTCCAAAGTCGGAACGGAAGCGCGACCCGACGGCTCCCCCGGCGGCAGTCCTTTCCCCTTCTCTCCGGTCAGGCGCCGCTCCTGCACGCGCCATGCCTGATGGTGGGATCGGGACTTCGGAATCGTCCTGCCGGTATCCCGCCGGGCGGCCAGGCGGGAATAATCGCCCAAGGCCCGACTTTACGACCAGGGAGCGGAAGGAGAGAGCAGGAGCGGGCTGCCAGGCGCGCAAACTCGCGTGCGGGGGGGCGTTCTCCTGAACAGGCCGGTCGCGAGCCGCCGCGATCGGACTCGCGCGGCCGCCACGCCGCTCAGTGGCCCTTGTGCCACCAGATGCCTCCGTACTGAACGCCCTGTTTCCTCTCGGTCAGCGCCAAGTCCGCGCCGTCCGATATCCTGTGCACGCTTATCCCGGCACCGTTCAGGTACGCGAACATCGTCCCGTCCGGAGATTCGCAGAACGGATCGTATCCCGGCCACACCTTGCGGGTCGGAGTCTCGAATCTCCTGGCGCCGGAACCGTCGGCGTTTATGACCCACAGGATGATCTCGCCCTTACACGCGGGGTCGTGGTGCGCGAAGTATATGCGCTTGCCGTCGGCAGCCCACCGAGGCGTGCATCCCCTGTAGGTGGTATGCACCGGTTTGAATCCCTTGAACTGGTAATTCTCGTCCAGCTCGGCCGAGTAGAGAGCGGCATCAACCTGCGTCCAGAGTTTACCCCCGAAGGCCACCATGCGCGTCCCGGTCGCTATCTGCCCGCCGGATACATCGCGGAACCAGTTCCCTACCTTCTTGAGCGGCTCTATTATCTGGCCGGTCTCGATGTTATGAACCACGAACGATCCCTTCCCGTTCACGACGCCGCTGTAGGCGATTGCCTTTCCGTCTGGTCCCCATGCTGGCCGGCTGCCCTTGTCGGCTACCTTCCGGGCGTTTTTGCCGTCGCGATCCGCGACCCATATCTCGCCCATCTCCCATCGGCCGCCCCATATGCCGGCGTTCTTGAGCTTCCCGGCAACATACACCACCCGCTTGCCGTCCGGCGAAGGACGGACTTCGAATTCGTCCTTGTCCGGAGTGTTGGTTATGTTCCGTACGTTCGATCCGTCTGCGTTCATAATGAATATGTCCCAGCTGCCGTCGCGATTGGAGTCGAACCATATTTCGCCCTTCAGTTCCGCCTTATCTATCGCTCCTTTCGCTGGTTTCGCCGGATTGGAAGGTTGCGTCGCGGTCTCAGGGACGTGGGCGGTGGCGTCCTTCAGCTTCGCCAGGTCCGCCGGGGTCGCCCCCCCAGCCTTGCCGCGGATCTTCACAGGGTTCGATATCAGCAGCGCCAGGAAACGCGCATCTTCCTTATCGTTGGCATACACGGTGCACAGCAGGCGGACGGTATGTTCGCCTTCCGGGAGCGATCCGAGCAGGCGCTTGCGGTGGTTGGTTTTCGCCCACGTAAGCTCCGCGCCTTCGGGAACCGGTCCCGTCGGCAGCTCTACCCGGCCGGCAACTATTCCGCCGGGCACATTTTTTGCCGGCACGTAGGGCGATTCGCTCTCGGGCGGGCGGTAATCCTGCGGGGAAAGCAACACGGCGTCGCCTTCGGGCGTCTCGACCTCGGCCCACAATGCGGGCGCGGCCAGCACGAGCCGCCCGGGAACGACCGCCGCGCCCCCAACCTTAAGCTCCACGTCCACCGCGGTCCCGCCGGCCGGTTTCGCGGTCAGGCTGGCGCCGAGCCGTATCGCGCGGAGGGCGTTCAGCATCGTGGTCGGCCCGCACATGGGATGACCCTGGTAGCCGGGCCCGCCCTCGACGGCGAGCCTGCCGCCGACCATTCCGACATACAGCGTGCGGTGGTCGGTAGCGCGCTTCCCGATCGCATCGTATAACCGCATCCCGCCGGGGCAGAGATCGTGGCACTTGTACGCTCCGTCGCCAGCAGGCTGCAGGAACAGCAGGAACCGGTCCTTGCTCGGGATGAACCCGAACTTCTGCTTCACGTCCAGCTCCGGCAGGTTCGGCAGCTGGAACGCCTTCGGATCGCCGACGATCCGCATTTCGTCCCCCAGCTCCTTCCCCCATTTCCCCTTGAATTCCGTCAGGCGTTGCTCCCAGTTCGCGCCCGGGGCCGGTCCGTGTATGACCTTTGCTTTGAACCCGGCCCCGCCTTCCCCGCCAGCCGCCGGCCCAGACGACGGATCGAAGGATACGGCCGTTATCAATTCGGACTCAGCGATCAGCCTTGCCAAGTCCGCGTTTCGGATCGGCATCTGGTGGTAGTCCTCGTAATCGTTGTAGATCGTTCCGCCGCCCTGGTTTTCCCCGGCTGACGCGACGCCCGCTATTACCGGCGCCGATAAAAACGCCAGCACCGCAAAGGATCGAACCGATCTACGCATGCGTCCGCGAACCATCTCCTCGTCCTCCTGCCTGTTGCCGCTCCCCCCTCCCCTTCCACCCCTCGCCAGGCACAATCCGCCCGGTACGATCCCGATCATGGAACGGGTACCGTCTCCTCCGTCCGGTATTTCAGCGCGGCCTTGACCAGCGCCCTGTGATCCAAGTCAACCACCCACATCGCCGCGTCGGAAGCCGCCACGTTCCGCGGCATTCCCAGGAAGAGCGGTCCGCCCGGCTTAAGGTCATCCACGTTTCCATAGCCGCCGAGGCGGGCCATCACGTTGCCGTTCGAATCTATGACGTTGACAGTGCACGTCTGAGCCGAGCAGACCCATGACCGCTCGTAGCTGTCCAGATCGGAGCTGGCCTTCATGCACGTGCAGCTCGCATAGTGCGCCGAGTGGGGCGATACCCCGTCATAGGTCCAGAGCGCGCCGGTTATCCTGACCTTCATCCCGGCGCCTTCATGGGTAGTTTCTGCCGGAGGCGGTTCCCATGCGCCCTCAATCCTGCCTATCGGGAACGTCTTGAAATCCCCCTTGAACTTGATCAGAGATCCCCATCGCGAATCCTCGTAAGTCGAACCTGCGGCAAGACCCTCTGGAACTTTGCGCCCGATCGGCCGCCACGGCTGAACCACGTACACGGCGCCTCCGCGCCCGACGCGCAGGCCCTCGATCTCCATCAGCCCGGGCAGGGCATTGGGAAACTTAAGTTTCCCGTCCGGGCCGTAAACGCGCAGGACCGGCGCGCACACAGAAGGCTTGCCTCCCTGATGCCTCGGCAGGCCGGCCTTCTCCATCTCGGCATCGGACTCCTTCGAATAGGTGACCCCGATGTAGATATCCCCGTTGGGAGCCACGCAAAACGGCCCCTGATGCAGATGCGATCCCTGGGCATGGTACATGCGCGGTCCGATGACCGGCTTGCCGTCTTGGAGGAGAGGGTGATATCCGCCAACAGGATCGAAGGCAAAGCACTCCTCCCCATGGGGGAACGAAACGTACAGCCTCTTGCCATCGCTCCCGGTCCGGAATCTGAACACGCAATGTTTGTTGTTGGCGTAGCACATGCCCCTGGAGTAGGTCAGCCCGTCAGGTCCGATCGGCAACCAGGCCAATTCGCCGGTAAGCCGGTTTATATGCAGGCTGGCCCCCGCTCCGGGACCGGTAACATCCCCCCCGCCATTCGGCAGATCGTTGGCTTTGAGGAGATCGGTGACGATCGCGAAATTCGCCCCCTTGTCCTCAATACCGACCAGAAAAGGCTGCCCATGATACGCGTATCCGGCGAACCATACGATAGGAGGATCGGCGGCCTCGGCCAGAAGCGCCGACTGTTTGCCCTCACGCCACTGCCCGCCCTGCCACGCCGGCTGTATGGTCATCTCGGCGGCCTTCGACGGATTGTCCAGCCCGCCGAGCTTCGTCAGGACCGGGTTCTTCGTCCAGCTCGCCTGATTCCACAGGTATATCGCGCCGGTCTTATGGCTCACTCCAAACAACCCGTTGACTCCCGGGATAGTTTTCAGGAAGCTTCCATCAGGCCGGAAGACCTGTATCCGGTTGTTGCCGTGATCATTGACGTAAACGTTTCCGTTCCTGTCGCATGCGACTCTATTCGGACCGTCGAAGCGGGAATCCTCCTTCCCGGCCTTCGCCGGATCCCCAACGAAAACATCGGGCTTCCCCGGCTTCTCCAGCGACATCCGCATCACGGCGTGGCAGAAGGGACGGCTTTTCTCCCACGGATTGGCCGGACGGCCGGCGAAATACAGCCATTTCCCATCCGGAGAAGCCGCCATGCCGTCGGTCGCTGTGTTGCCCAGATCCACGACATCACCGGCCGCGCAGGAGCCGTCGCGCGTATCTATCAGGAACAGCTTCGCGCCGCCGCGTCCGGAATACAGGACGACAAGCTTGCCGCCGGCGGTTATCGCGCCGGCGCTCAGGCACTCGAAAAAGCTGACGCACCTGGATATTTCGAAGCCGTACCCTCCGCCAAACCGGTACCTGCGGGGGACGAAGTCTCCTTTCGACGTCCTGTTCCAGGCGATCGGGCCTTCGAGGCGTTCCGGCTTTATCTTTCCGCCCTCCTGCCGCGACGTCGAAGGCGGGAATATTGTGCGCAGGTATTTCCCATCCCTGCCGAACACATGTATCCCGCCGCTGCCGGTGTCGTTCCGGCCCGCCGCATACACCTCGCCATCCTTCCCCACCGCCAGCGGCTTTATGGACGACATCAGGGCCCACATTTCAAACTTTTCGAACCTGGCATCCAGCCCCAGCGACACCCGGACCTTGCATCCGGCCGGGGCGGGTTTGCCGTCGTCGTCCTTCCCGTCCCACTCAATGGACTGCGAAAGCGTCCCCTGTCTGAACGGCCAGGGCGCGTTCTTCCCCAGCACCCCGCCGGCCAGATGCCGCACCACCTTCCCGTCCGGCCCGACGACGGCCACCGTCACGTCGCACGCCGCCTTCGTCGCGAACGTTACGACCCATTTATCGCCCCGCTTCCCGACCTTCGGCTTCTCCGCGAACTCGAAGATTTCCTCCCGCTCCTGCATCCCGTTGTACGGATTCAGCCCGAAGGCCGACACCTCGCCTTCCCCGCCGGCCGCCCCGCGGACGGTCCAGCACAAGGCGATGGCACCGAGGACGACTGCCGCGGCCGCGCGCGAAACCGCCGCTGCGGATGCCGCGCGCGATACGGCTTCCGGTGAATGTACCGGGCAACGGGCGTTTCTTTCGCGAAGCGCCGGTCTCGCCATGACATTTCCTCCTTCGTGCGTGCCCCTCCTGCAGGGGTGATTCCGAAAGCGCCCGGGGAAAACGACGTCCGATACACAACCGGCATTCGGCCGGTTCTTGCGCCCCCCCTCCGCCGACCCCGGCCTCCTCGCCTCCAGAGATCTACGGCATCGCGACGGTTTCCTCCGCAACATAGGACAATCTGGATTTCACGACGGCCCTGTGCTGGCAATCGTGCACCCACATGGCATCGTCGCAAACCGCAACCGAGCGCGGAATGTCCAGGAACGGCGGCTTGCCGGGCGTCAGATCGCTTATGTTGCCGTAACTCCCCAGCCGCGCGACAACGTTGCCGTTAGAGTCAATCACGTTCACCGACTGGGTCTGCGCCGCCGGCACGAAGGACCGCTCGTAAAAATCCAGATCGAACGACGACTTCAGGCATGTGCAGCCGCCGGGGCCGGCTGACACGGGCGAAACCCCGCCGTAGCTCCACAGCAGGTTCTCGAATTTCACCAGGCGGCCTCCGATCCTGTGCGTGGCGCCGTCGGCGTTCTTCCCCTCCCACATCCCTGTCATGCGTCCGATGGGATATTTGTCGAAGGTCGAGTTGAACTTGACCAGCGCCGACCAGCGTGAGTCATTAAACTTGCTGCCGGGAGCCAACCCGTCGGGAATCTGCTGCCCCAGAGGCTTGGCGCCGGGGACGAGATATACCGCCCCGCTGCGTCCTACGCGAATTCCATCGCAGTCCCACAGGCCGGTCAGAGCCGCCGGATGTTTCTGCTTGCCGTCCGGGGCGTATATCAGCACGATATGGTCGAAGGCGCTGGGCTTGCCCGTGTTGAATATGCCCAGCTTCGTCATGTCTTCCAAGTGCCTCTTGCCCGTCGTGGTCATGGCGTAGATGTCGCCGTTGGGAGCGACATCGAACGGGGACTGGAATCCGTGGGGTCCCCCGCCGTGGCTGACGAGTTCTATGCCGATCACCTGCTTGCCCTTGTGCGTCCAGTTGGACTTCGCATCCCACCAGACCTTGACCGGTTTTCCGTCAACGGGGAATGGCACATACTCATCCGTCTTCGGGTCGCGCCGGACTATCCAGTGCTCAATGGCCCCCATGGCGGACGCGCGCGAATACCAGCAGCCGTCCGGCCCCACCGCGTTGGCATAGGCAAGTTGCCCAGATCGTTTGTCGGAGGCTATGTAATACTGGTGCGAATCCAGACCACCGTCGCCCTCGCCCGTTTCTTTCGAAAGCCCGTTCGCCTGTAAAACATCCACAGTCTGGATGAGGTTGTCGCCCCGGTCTTCGATCCTGACGAGCATTTCGGGATGTTTAGTGTGACTCCCCGCAAACCACACGGCGGGGGGATCGGATGTGGGGTCGGCGGCAATAAGCGCCCCTCCGTAGCCTTCCGAGCCCTTCGGGCATCCGATGACGATCTCGGCCGCCTTGACAGGATTCTCCAAGCCGGCCAGCTTGGTTATTACCATCGGCTTCGGCCAGCCCTTATCGGACTGCCAGAGGCCGTATATCGCGCCGGTCTTGTGGCTGACCGCGATGGCGCGGTACGGCGCGTCGGGGATGGTCTTAAGGAAAGTCCCGTCCGGCCTGTAGACCTGTATCCGTTTGTTGCCGGTGTCGGCCACGTAGACGTTCCCATCCTTGTCGCAGGCTATGGCAGTCGGCGCGTTGAAATGCTTGTCGTCGTTCCCCGGCTTGGCGACCTCGCCGGCGAAGACCGCCGGCACGTTCGGCTTATCCGTCGGTGCGCGATGGACCGCGTGGCTGGTCCCGGGAGATGCATGAGAAGGAACCCGCCCCGCGAAATATATCCACTTGCCGTCGGGCGATACGGCTATGCCGGCACTGGCAATCCCTCCTTTGGTTGCGTTTCCGAGATCGAAAAAGCTCCCGGCCGGACACGAGCCGTCCCTGCCGTCCAGGAACAGGAAACGAACGGCTCCGCGTTCGCCTCCTGCGCTCAGAATAGCGATCCGGCCGTCGGGCGCGGCCGCCAGAGGGGACGAACAGTTCTTTATATTCTCGAAGAATGAAAGTCCCGGCATTATGTCAAAATCCCATCCGCCGCCGTGGCGGTTGCGCATGGGCGCCGGCTGGCCTTTGAGCGTTTTGTTCCATGTATAAAGGCTGTTTTTCTCGGGCGGCACCGGCGCCGGCGTCGGCCAGATCGTCCGCGCGAGTTTGCCCTGCCGGTCGAAAACGTGAATGCTCTCGCTCAGCACCCCATTGGCCATCGCCACATAAAGCATCCCGTCCCTGTCTACCGCCATGCCCCGTATGCCGGAGAGAAGGTGTCGCCTCTCGATCTTCTCGAACTCGGCTTTGAGCCCCAGCGACACCCGGACCTTGCATCCGGCCGGGGCGGGTTTGCCGTCGTCGTCCTTCCCGTCCCACTCAATGGACTGCGAAAGCGTCCCCTGTCTGAACGGCCAGGGCGCGTTCTTCCCCAGCACCCCGCCGGCCAGATGCCGCACCACCTTCCCGTCCGGCCCGACGACGGCCACCGTCACGTCGCACGCCGCCTTCGTCGCGAACGTTACAACCCATTTGTCGCCCCGCTTCCCGACCTTCGGCTTCTCCGCGAACTCGAAGATTTCCTCCCGCTCCTGCATCCCGTTGTACGGATTCAGCCCGAAGGCCGACACCTCGCCTTCCCCGCCGGCCGCCCCGCGGACGGTCCAGCACAAGGCGATGGCACCGAGGACGACTGCCGCGGCCGCGCGCGAAACTGCCGCCGTGGATGCCCTTTTGGCGGCGCGAGGCTCAGTAACGTTCTTCCGTCCTGCTCCCCTCAGCGTTTGGTCCAGCATTACCGATCCCTCCTCCATCATTCCTCCGCCGCCTTCTTCTACCGCGCCTCCGCTCCGCCTTTTTGCCGCATCCGCTTCCCCCGTTCAGCGTCCGACATCACATTCCTTCTATTGCATGTTGCGGACATATGCGTCCGCCTATGGAAGCGGCACAGTTTCTTCCGCGGCATAGGACAATTTGCACCTTATAACGCGTAAATCCCCATTATCCATAATGTAGAGCGCCTCTTCGCTTACCGCCACGGTCGCGGGCCACGCCATGTGGATTTTCCCGCATTTCGGGTCGGCGTCGTCGGCGTTCCCGTAGCGGCCGATGCGGGCTATCCGGTTGCCGTTGGAGTCGAGCGCCACCACTGAGAACAGATGGGGGGACGGCAGCCAGAGACGGGCATGGAAGTCGAGATCCCATCTCAAGTGGGTGCACGTGCACCCGGGTTCCGTCCACATACCTGGGTAGGCCCACAGCGCGCCCAGACACTTGACCGGGGTTCCGATCCGCTCCCCGTGGCTCACGGGCTTCAGCTCGATGGAATCCGCTATCCCCTCAGGCTCCGGGAGAACCCAGGGATTCGGGTTCCACTTGTCGTTCTTCTTCTGCCGATCGCCAGGCCCCGTTCCCAGGGGGAACGCGCCTCCCCTGCCGCGGTACTTCACAAGGCAGCTGATCGAGCGGAGCATCGGCGCCGAATCGCTCAAACCTGCGTGCCTGCCATTGTCTCCCGGCGGTATCACCCACGTTTCGTGCCGGTAGATATTGCCGTCGCGATCCATCGCCACGCCCTGGCCGTTTGCCGAGGTATAAAAGATGGCGTTTGGAGAGAGCAACCTGCCGTTCCTGTCCCAGACAGGGACGATGTGCCCTCCCTGCGAGGGCAGCTTGCCGTCCGGGTTGACCAGGCCGTTCTTCTCCATCCACTCGCCTGAGATGCCACCCGGGTTGACGATGGTTACGGCGACGACGTTGCCGTTCGGGGCGGCATAAAATCCCCAGCTCATGCCCTGACACTGCGTCGGAGGCATGCCGACATGGATGGCCGTAATCCCGGGCAGCAGTGGCGCGCCGAGGCTCTGTTTGTACTTCGCCTGCCACTCCTTGTTGGCGACGGCTACGTCAACGGCGTTTTCCTTGAACGGAACCGGTTTCCCGTCACGGGAAAGCCGGCAGATCCAGTGGCCATAATGGAATGGTCCGGTGCGCAGGTAAATCAGTCCGTCGAAGCCGACAGACACCTCGCCTGCCGCGGATCCGACCCAGCCTGCCCCCAATCCCTGGGGGAACCAGGATAAGTCACGCTCGCCTGTCTTCCCGTTCACGCGACTCAATCCCCCTGGACCGGTCATGTAGAGTTCGTCTTGGGATCGGTCGGTTACCATCCTGGGATAGTTGGAGAACCAGCTCGCCGCCGAAGCCCCTCTCGGGTCTTTCTGGGAGACAGTCCCGGCGACCGGCTTATGGGGAGGCAGTCCGACCGAAGAAGCTGGCACGGCCTTTATCTCGCCGGCGCCAGGCTGAAGCTTCATTACTGTCACCAGATTCAGAAGTTCGCCATCTCCATAGAGTTCCTTTACGCTCTTCGTCTTCTCGCCGTCTTTCTGATGCACCTGAGCGAATCCGCACGTGAAACCGCTGCCGGGCTGGATCAGGAGCACCTTGTCGCCCCAGATCGTGGCGGCGAATGGGTGAGACAGCGATTTAAACGATTCCTCCAGTTTCGACGCGCTTGGCGGGAAGAAGGTGTACAGGTATTTGCCATCCTTGTCATAGGCCCGCCCGAAACACCAACCCGAACGTGCCCCGACATATCGCACTCCGTCCTTCCCTTCTGCCAGAAGATATCCTGGTTCGCCCTTCTTGCCGCCGCTTGGAGTTATCCCGGCCGGCATCGCGTATGGATCCCAGATTATGTTCCTGTCAAATTCCGCCTTGAGTCCCAGCGAAACCCTGACCTTGCAGCCTGCAACCTCGGCCTTGGAAAAATCGTCCATCAGACCGTCCCATTCTATCTTCTGGCTCAACGAATTCTGCTGGAAAGGATAAGGCGCGTTGATACCCAGCACGCCGGAGGCCAGATGCCGGATCACCCTGCCATTCTTATTCAGGATACTCACCGTAGCGTCGCACTTGCCCTTGCTGGCGAAAGAAATAATCCACTTGTCCCCCTGCTTCTCGACTCTGGGCTTCTCCGTGAATTCGAAAATCTCCTCCCGATCCTGAAGCCCCTTATATGGGTTGATCGGAGCAGGTGCGCGGGATGCCTCGCCGCATCCTGCCGGATCCCCAATTGGCATCCATGGGAGCATGATCAGGGCTACCGCGATCAGTTCAAGTCTTCCAGACAGCGATGCGATGATTCCAACCCGCATGTTCAGCCTCCCGTCACAAAACGCATCCCGCACGGCAAATCGCATCACTCCTTAACCAGCCCCTACCTGCGAGCATCCCTGCGACAAGCAAGACACAATCATCTATCCTGCTTTTTATATACACCGGGTAATGATTGAATGCAAACATTTATACGCAAACGAAGTTCAAAAAGATAATCTCCCCTGCCTTCGATTGGTGTTGGACACTTCTCGACTCGATCTTTTTTCGCTTAACCTATCGGGAATAAAGCTCTTATGCCCTTTATATGACTTCAGCCGCAAGATCAATATGGACAATGACTTATGCACTAGAGTCCTGCCCGGAAATTTTCCATGGCGAAACCGAGAGCGTAGAGCCCTAAGCCTTGCGACGACAGATGCTTAGGATAGCGACTGGACAGTTTGTTCGTCGTAACCTTAACTGTTACAATACGTTAGTCTATTCCTGATGCGGTTGTACGAATATATTCAACCGCAGATAAGTCCTCGCACAGCAGAGGCTATGGATTCGACCGAAGGCAGAATAGCGCGTTCCAGTTCACGCCCTGCCGGGATAGGGAAATTGGCAGCGGCTACGCGACGGATCGGAGCGTCAAGGTAGCCGAAGGCCATCTCTTGGACTCTGGCAGCAAGTTCCGCACCTATACCGCCCGTAAGGTGGCCTTCCTCGACGATAACGAGCTTCTGCGTTCGCGAAGCAGACTTTGCCACGGTATCGGCGTCCATTGGCACGAGGCTTCGCAGGTCCACCACCTCGCATGATATGCCTTCTGCCTGAAGAGCATCGGCCGCCTTCAGGCTCAGAATGCATCCGTAGCTGTAACTGGCGATCGTTATGTCCCTCCCTGCCCTGGCGGTTCGCGCCCGGCCGAGCGGTATCATCTCCTCGCGTTTCGGCACCGGCCCGCGAGTCCCGTACAATCCCTTGTGTTCGACGAACACGACGGGGTCCCCGTCCCGCAGCGCAGTCTTGAGCAGACCCTTGGCGTCGCGGGGTGTAGATGGCGCGACCACCTTCAGACCAGGGATGCCAAGGAGCCTGGATTCGAGGGATTGCGAGTGCGTCGCTCCGTAACCGCGATACCCTCCGGCCGGAGTCCTTATCACGAGCGGTACCCGGACGCGCCCGTCGTACATGTAGTGATATTTGGCGGCGTGGTTGGCGAGCTGATCGAAGGCCAGCAGGATGAAGTCCATGAACATTATCTCGGCCACCGGACGCACCCCGCCCATGGCGGCCCCCGTCGCCAGCCCGACTATCGAGGCCTCGCTTATGGGAGTGTTTATCACCCTGGATTTGCCGTACCGTTCGAGCATGCCGCGTGTGACCTTGAAGCACCCGCCGTACTCGGCGCAATCCTCGCCGAACAGGTAGACGCGACCATCGCGATCCATCTCCTCGCACAGGGCCTCGCGGATCGCCTCCCAGTAGTATTTTTCATCGAATTCCCCTTCCTTCAGCGATTCGGCCGACGGGTCCGGCGCGGAAGGGTCTACGGGCGAGGCGTAGAGTTTAGTGGCGGCGGCGGAACCGTCCGGTCTGGGGGCCGCGCGGCATTCCTCT
>JAOACM010000155.1 GCA_026417845.1 Planctomycetota bacterium
GGAGCGCCAAGCCTGATAAAATGCGCACGCCCAAGTCCTGCCTTCAACATATCCGCAGTACCGGCAATCATCGCCCTCGCGGCACGCGGGAAGGGGAAGGGGCGTAGTGCTCGATTCTGAACCCACCTCGCTCGACCGCGACCTCCACAGGACCTTCCTCACGGAACCGGGCGCTCAGGATCGGCCGGCCGCCACGCTCGCGAGACAGAATACGGAGGACGGCAAAGCCCCTTTCGCGCCGGACGTCCGGCCTGAACGCATCCCAGGGATGCTCTTCAACGGGTTCGTCTCTGAGTCCGATGTGTATTGCTGTCAGGAAGCAATCTCTTACCGAGCTTCGCGCCGGAGATATTTCCAGTCTCCACCCGCCGACTTCTCCGTGGCCACCGGACGGCGGGTAATTCATGCCGGGTCGGCCACCGGCGCCGTCTACCCAGAATTCATAGCCGTCGCCGCCCACCGCCCGGACGCGGTGCGCCTCAGGAAGAAGCGGCCATATCGTCAGCCTCCCTTCGCCATGCTCCACAACAAACGGCCCCGCAGATGGAAGACGGGATATTCCGGCCTCCGGCCTTGTCAGCTCCCCCCCTGTCTCCACAACGGCCGGTGGTTCTATCGAGTGCAAAAGCCACTTTTTCCCGAAGTGAGCTCTGGTCGCCTCGACTCTGTCGAACACTATCAGCCAATCAGGAGGGACGTAAACGATCTGCCTGACGGCCTCTTCTACCCGTCTGGAGGGGTTCGTACCCTTTCCCGACCACGGGTATGTGTAGGCACGGGTAGCATCGCCGGCGGCATAAACCAGCTCCGGTCGCATGCGATCCGGCCGAGCCTCGAATGCCAGCAGCCGGCTCATCTCGAACTCGTCGGCCAGCCGCGCCGCCCTTTCCTCCGTCAGCGGCGCGTGCGGGCCGCCGGTAGCATCGTTCGGGGGCTGATGGCTCAAGGTAACCAGCCGCTGTCCGCCGTCATTGGAAACCGGAATGCTGTATCTGCCGGGCCAGGATTCTTCGGAAGGGTCGCGGACCAGTATGCCGTTGTGGGCGATGGTGCGCATGGCGTAGCAGGGGCGATGAGATGTATCGTAATGCCCGCCGCCGGAATCCACGGCCAGCGCCCCGCGGCGGAAGACGGTAAAGCAATTGTGATCGAGGTGGTTGTGCCATCCGAAATGCCTTCCGCAGCGGAACATGACCAGCGAGGCGCTGTCGCTCCAGTCGGAACGGAGCAGCAACAGGGGACCGACGCGGGTGGCGAGCGGCAGGGAACGGCAGACCGGTACCGCGCCCCGCATATCGCCCGCGGTCTCTCCCGGATGGCGGGAGGGCGTGGCGTCGGGCGGAGCGCACAGGAGCTGGTGGACGGGGAACGAATCGTCCTTGAAAGTCCCGCATTCGCGCAGGAGCGCGGCGAAATCGGGGCGCGGCGTCCTGGCGTGCAGGATCATCAGCATCATGGCTGTAAACTGGCGGCCGACCCGATAAGGGGGGGTATCCCCCCACACGGCGATGCGGCCGTCGGGACGGATCGTCAGCAGAAGCGCCTCGCCGGCCGCCGTCAGCTCCGGCCAGACGGGACCTCCATCTCCGAGGTCCGTCGCGTGAGTCCAGAGTTCGGCCATCTTGATGCATTCCCACGCATCTATGTGATGGTAGCCGCCGGTGGATTCCCACAGGCAGCAAAACCCCGCCCCGTCATCTGCACGGAGCGCGCGGTCAAGGCAGTGCACGGTTGGGCCCGGCCTGTGGAAATCCTGCATCTTTAGAGGATCAGTCCGGAAGCCGGCAAAATGGTAACGCCACATGGTCCGGAGCATCGTGCCGTCTTCTATGGAGGGATAATCGCGACCGATCGCCAAGGCAGCAGCGAGGACGCCGGACTGGAGTCCCAGGGAGTAATTGTGCCAGTCGTCGAGGATATAGCGGTCCAGCAGCTCGCCCATAGCCCGCCTTCCAAAAAGCGCCACGCAACGGGCCACATCTCCGGCGATGCCGGCCCGCTCCCAATGGTCGTGGAACCAGTCGTACAGGTAGGCCGCAGCTTCGGCCGCCTCGCCCCAGGCGTCGTAAGACCCGCCCATCCGCCCGACATATTCCTCCAGTGCCTCCAGCAGCCTCCGGGCCGCTCCATCGTATCTCCGGTCGCCGGCAAGTCGCCACGCCACGCCCAAAGCCAGCGCCTTGCGACTCA
Source organism: Planctomycetota bacterium (assembly GCA_026417845.1). Classification (GTDB taxonomy): domain Bacteria; phylum Planctomycetota; class SZUA-567; order H5-PLA8; family CALKMO01; genus CALKMO01. The sequence continues at coordinate 2,191 of JAOACM010000155.1, forward strand.
GCGAATGATCCCTGGGTATATCGCGGAAAGCCCACTGCATATCCGGCCCATGCAGGTATTTCTCCAGCGTCCGGAACATTATGTCGCGCCAGGGCCTTCTGAAGCCTCGACCCGCCCGCTTCACCGCCGCCAGATTCCCCGGCGCCAGCCACAACCTCGGATGTCCTTCCTTTATCTTCGGCAGATGCCTGCGGCCGGTGCGTTCCATGCGCTGGTCTCCTCATGTTGCCGTCGCGGCGCGCCAATGCCGGTCTCCCCGGGCGTATGGCCCGCCTTCCTCCCGGTCGCTGCCGCCCCTGTCTCCCGCGGCCGCGCGACACAACTCCGGCGTCTTATCCCCGTACACCGATATGGTTCCACCGCGCCGACACGTCCGCAAGCGACGACCCGATCCACCGCCTTACCCATCAGGCGCTCAAGTTGTCGCCACGTCACGTGGCGACGCGCGGTGCGCCCGACATCAATATCCGGTGTCAGGCAGGTTCGCAACGGAACCCTGATGCCGCTGGAGCGGATCGGTACCCCGGTTAAACCGCGCGCCCATTTTCCCCCGCCGGTCGTTTTGCTTGTACGCCGCCCGGCCGGAATGTATTGTTGCCGTACCGTGCGGGCGGGAGGAGGCTGCAGGTGTACATTTCCGGGAAGATGCGAACGTCGGGATGCGGGAGGGAACCGGGGCGGCCGGAGAATGCAAGGCCTTTGGGCGGCGGGGGTGTTCCCGCTCATGGCACGATGGCAGCCGCGGCGACATCTCCGCAAGAAGCGGATTGGGCCGGGAAGGCTCCCAGGCGCGCACCCGCGGCACCGCTCCGGATCGCCATCACGGCGGCCTTCATCGCGATGATGCCCGCGACATCCGGCAGCATCGTCCCGGCCGGCGAATCTGGCGGTCCGGTCATTCCCCCCGCGCTTTCCGCCGACTCCGGCCCCTGGTCTCCCGTTACAGAGAAGGCCTTCGCGAAACTCATAATCGAAGGCGACGCGACGGCTGCGGAGAAGTTGCTGGCTGCGGCCGTGCGCGAAAACCCCGGCGATGCACCGGCGCAGCTGGGCATGTGCTGGTGCGCCAGGCTGTTCGGCCGCCATTCGGAAGCAGCGGAACACGCGGCGGCCGCGCTCCGGGCCGGGGCATCGAGCCGTTGGGCGGAGGTTTTTCTGCTGGCGGCCGTCGAGACGCTGCCGCTGGCGAAGGGCCGTGGAGCGTTCCTGGCCGCCTGCGAGGCAGCAGAGAGGAATCCGGGAGCCTCTCCGGCATTCAAGGCTCTGGTCCGGCGCGAGCGCGCCGGGGCGCTGATTGCGGAAGGGCGCATGGCGGAGGCCGCAAAACTCCTCGATATCCCCGGCGTCGTCAAGGCATGGGTCATCGTCGGCCCCTTCGACAACCGCGACAGGAGCGGATTCGACGCGGAATACCCGCCCGAGAAGAACGTCCCCCTCGACCTGGATGCGCCGCTGGAGGGCCGGACTGGAAAGATCCGCTGGTTCCGGCCCGCCATACCGGATCCGACCGGGTGGGATGGCTGGGTGGACCTTGGAGAGCTTGTCGAGCCCAATTCGCACTCGGCCGCTTACGCCGCGACGTTCGCCAGGTCTGCCCTGGACAGGGACTGCGCCATCCGCATCGGCTGCGCCGGCGCCGTCAAGGTGTGGATAAACGACCGCCTCGCCATGACGCTCAACGAGTACAACGATGGATGCTTCGAGAAGAAGGTCTGCGCGGCGTTCCTGCACAAGGGGTGGAACAAGATACTCGTCAAGTCCGCGACGCTGGAGGGGCCATGGGGTTTCGCGGTAAGACTGACCGAACCTGACGGGAGGCCCCTGGAAGGGATCGAGTTCGATGCCTCGCCCGGCGCAGCAACCCTGTACGCAGCCGGATCTGCCGGGCGGCTGCCCCCGTTCGCCAGGGCACCGGTGGATGAAGGGGCGCCGGCTTTTCTGCGAACGGCGGTTGCGGCGCACCCGGATAACGCATTCATTCGTGCATGCCTCGGCATGGTCCTGCGCGGACGCCGGGCTGGCGACAGGGAGGAGCGGCTCGCCGAGGCGGAATTCGGGCGGGCCGCGTCGCTGGCCCCGGAATGCCCTGTATTCCCCCTCCTGTACGCGGCGGTCGCCGCCGACCGGAACATGGCCAGACAACGGGTCGAGGCCGTGACCGGGAAGCATCCGGAACTGGCATGGCCGATGGAAATGCTGGCCCGCTTCGCGCTTGAGGCCGGGTTCCCGCGCGCCTGCGAGGATTATTGCCGGCATCTGACCGATCGCCTCCCGCGCACTGGAGGGATGGCGAAATGCCTGATGGGTTACGTGCTGCTGCGGCGTGGCCTCTGTCCCGAGGCGAGGGAGATGCTGAGGGAAGCGGTCGCCGAGTATCCGCTTATGCCCGAGATCGCCTTAAGGCTGGCGGAGGCGACGGACGCGCCCCAGGAGCGCCGCGCCGTCCTGAGCCGGGCGCTGCGCCGGAACGCCGATTCCGCCGCGCTGGCAGAGGCGCTCGCAGACTCCCTCCTGCGCGCCGGCATGGTCTCGGAGGCGGCGGGGGTGATAGAAGGGCAGGCGAAGGCGCGCCAGACGCACGTCTCGATGATGCTCCGAAGCGCGGACCTCAGGCTCAGGGCGGGTGAAGCCCGGAAGGCGGCGGAAACTTACCTCGCCTGTTCGCGCCTCGCTCCGGGCCGTTCCGACGTGTACGAAAAATGGGGTCTGGAGCGGCTGCGCGCCGGGGATGCGGCGGAGGCGGCGCGTCTGTGGGAGAAGGCTCTGGCCATCAGGCCCAATAACCCTGTCCTGCATGATTTCCTGAGGGAGATCAGAGGTGTGGGGACGAGAGAGTTCTACGCGGACTTCCAGGTATCGCTCGGAGATTTCGAGGGGAAGATACCATCGGCGGAGGATTTTCCCGCGGAGAACGTCGTTTTCCTGCTCAACCAGGAATACGTCCGCGTAAACGAGAACGGTACCCACAGCCGTATGAGGCATGTAATAGCCAAAGTGCTGCGCGAGGGCGGCAGGGAAGCGGTCCGGACGCACAGGATCCCCTACGATCCGACACGGCAGACAGTCGAGGTGAAAAAGGCCTCCGTGACGGCACCGGACGGCCGCGAAACCGCCTCCGCGCGGATCAGCGACACCTCGATCCCTGTCACCTACGGAGTGGAGACGAAGATATACGATGAATATCACGACAAGGTGGTGACATTTCCCAACGTGGAGGTCGGGTCAATAGTAGATCTTCAGTATACCATCCGCGATACCGGCGAGAATCCTTACGGGGATTATTTTGCCGACTCCTTCCTGCTGGGCGGCGAGCACCCCGTGCTCAGGAATCAGTATATCCTCGATATCCCGGCCGAGGCTCCGCGCCCGTTCCGCTTCAAGGCCGTCGGGACGGATCTGCGCCCGCGCGAGGTTCCGTCGGTGGAGCGCAGCAGGAAGATACTGGTCTGGGAGAGAGCCGATTCTCCAGGCATCCCTCACGAACATATGATGCCGCCGTGGCCGGAGATGGTCCCCTCCATCCAGGTCTCAACGTTCTCCGACTGGAACGAGGTCGGTGCATGGTACTGGAACCTGAGCAGGGAGCAGCTCGCGGCCGGCGAGGGCCTGGCCGCGAAGGTGGCGGAACTTGCCAAGGGCACGGCCTCGCCCGCGGAAAAACTCAAAGCCGCGCACGATTTTGTGATAAAGGAGGTGCGGTATCTCGGGATAGAGTTCGGGCGCTACGGCTACAAGCCGCACCGGGCCGAGGATACGCTGCGATCCCTGTACGGCGACTGCAAGGACAGCGCGGCGCTCCTGTGCGCGATCCTGAAGGCGCTCGGAATCGAAGCCAGGCTGGTCCTGGTCCGCACGGTGGACGACGGCGCGATCCCTCCGGACTCGCTACCCTCCCCGCATCTGTTCAATCACGCCATCGCTTATGTCCCGCCGCTGGATGGCAGGGAGTATTGGATAGATTGTACCACCGACACCTTCGCTCTGGGAGAAGTGCCGTTCGGGGATCAGGGAGCCGGGGCGCTGATAGTGGAGCCCGTCGGCGGGCGGTTCGTGAAGGTCCCCAGAAGTTCGCTGCAGGACAACCGCATCGAGATATCGGCCGATTTCGAGGTGCGGCCGGCGGGATCGGCATCGCTCGCGGTGCGGGACAGGTGCCGCGGCCAGTTCGCGCCCCACTACAGGGCCATGGTTCAGACGCCCGGCAGATTCAGGCAGGAGATCGAAACCAGGATCGCGAGGCGGTTCGCCGGGGCGTCCGTGAAGAGCCTGCGCTTCGAGGACTGGTCGAAGCTCTCTACGCCCATGTGGGCCGAGTACGAGGCCGAGATACCCTCGCTCGCCACCCCCAGCGGCGACAAGAAGGCCATGCCGTGCTGCTACGACAACCTACGGCTGACGGCGCGCTACGCCCTGCAGACGGAGAGGAAACACGACCTGGAGATATGGTACCCGTGGAGCCAGCGGGTCGAGATATCGTACCGTCTTCCGAAAGAGATGAAAGTCGTCTCGATGCCCGATCCGGTGGACGTCGCCGAACCGTTCGGGTTCTACAGGCGCACGGTCGGCCGGGAAGGGACGACCGTGCGTATCGTGGAGGAGTTCGTACTGTCCAACCCGCGGATCCGCGCAGCCGACTACCCGGCCTTCAGGGCCTTCTGCGTCAGAGTGGACGCGCTCCAAGAAGCCAAGATCCTCCTGGAGTAGCGCGACCGTCCGGCAGCCGGAGGCCCCCCGACCGTACAGCAGTAGCGCCCTGATTATCCATCGATCTTCTTCGTATTGACCCAACTTTGATATCGGATCTGGCAGTAGTCGTCATGGCATGTGGGGATACGGGAGAAGAGGTTTGCGATGTATTAGCTATGATCGAGGAGGCCGCCAGATCGTCGTTTGGAGACGATTTCATAAGGGAGCGTTTCCCCAGGGAAGATAAACTTTTATCCGCGGCTCGCAATAGAAAGACAAAGGAAATAATGACCTTGTTGCGAGGGTATGTTTATGTAGATGCGCTGGGGCATCTGGCGATGTACGAATGGGGCAGGCCCAAATTCTGTTCTGTCGTTTGTCGGTAAGATGGGCGACGTTCCGGCCGGGGGAGGGAGATCCCGACTCTCCGGGATTCCGGTCGCCATCTTTCTACCTGATGGGATAGCGGCCGGCCGCCGCCACCTCCTCGCACATGGCCACAACATTTCCGGGAGGAACATCGGGCTGGATGCAATGCACGGCGGCGGCTATGTAGCCGCCGCCTGGCGCCAGGTCGCGGATGCGGCGGCGCACCTCGGCGCGGACGTCTTCCGCCGTGCCCCGCGGCAGCACGCGGTTGGTGTCTATGGCGCCGCAGAAGCTCAGGCGGCGCCCGAATTCCCGCTTCAACCGCGCCGTGTCCGCCATCGCGCCGGCCGAGACCTGTACCGGGTTCAGGATGTCCACGCCGATCTCGGCCAGGTCGCCCAGCAGCGGATAGATATTGCCGTCGGAATGGAAAAATACCTTTGCGCGGGTGCGCCTCCTGATCTCCGCGATCAGTTCCGCCTCGTGCGGTTTTATCAGCCGGCGGTAGACGGCCGGCGCCATCAGCGTCGAGTCCTGCGTGCCCAAGTCGTCACCGGTGACGATCACGTCCACGTATGGGCCGGCCTCCTCAAGCATCGCCCGCACGCAGGATATAGCGATCCCCTTCATCCGGGTCATCAGCGCTGAGAAGAAGTCCTCGTCCGCCAGCATGTCGGCCAGCAGGTTTTCGATACCGCGCATGATACAGGCCTGCTCGAACACCGTGACGCCGCTCAAAAGGACAACGGCATAGCCCGCATCCTGGATTGTCTTGCATCGCGCGGCAAGCCCCTCGAACCGCGAGGGGTGCGAGAGGTCCGGCCAGGGGTAGCGATCGAGGTCGTCCAGGGTGGCGTTCCGGAGCGGAGGATCGGTGATCTCGTAGTAAAGCGCGCCTTCGCGGCGCTTCCAGCGGCAGCCCCAGGCGTCCACGATTTCCGTCGGAGAAACCTCGCGGGCGAGGGCGGATGGCGGCGGTCCGGCGATCACGCACCGGCCGTCGGAGCCGAGCCGCCGCAGAATATCCTCGTCCAGCCGGGCATACTGCAACGGCCTGGAAATCCAGCGGATCGGGACGTCATCCATGCCGAGGTGGCGCCTGAGCCGCTCGTAGGCGGGCCCCAGGAGGGTCGTTACGCCCGATGTGCCGATGAACAGCGGCACCCGGTCAGGCTCCTCGCGGTTCAGCGCGGTCAGTACACGTTCCCTGGGCGTCATGCGATCGCTCCTCTTCCGCGGCCGGGCGCGCGGGATTCCGATCCCGTCCGATTCGACTTCCCCGGCATCGCCCGGTTTCGAGCGGCGGGGCGGTTCCGGTCGAGCCCGATGCCGGACGGAGCACCCGCCGGGCGGCTACCGCTGGATCCGTCCGGATCCGTCGCCCTTCAGGAGCGCCTCGATCTCCTCGAAGCTGACCAGGTTGAAGTCGCCGTGGATAGAGTGCTTGAGGCACCCGGCGGCCGCGGCGAACTCGACGGTATCCTGAAGGTCCTGGCCCGTGAGCAGTCCGTAGATGATGCCGGCCGCATAGGCGTCTCCGCCTCCCACGCGGTCCACGATGTGGTCAATGTGATACGTGCGGCTGGTATAGAATTTCCTCCCGTCGTACAGCATCCCCGACCAGTCG
>JAOACM010000156.1 GCA_026417845.1 Planctomycetota bacterium
AGCTGCCAGTGAGATATATCTTATGGAGCGCCGGAGCCATGCTTCAGCAGCTCATTCTGCCGAAGCTCCGCTTCGCTGCTCCATAATCCCAGCGCAAACCGCCGGCGCTTCCGATCCGTCCGCCGGCAAGGCTGCGGCGGACCTCAACGCAGGCGTCGCGACGGCGGATAAGCTCTACCTGGCCTTCAACGCGCGCTCGAGGTAGAGCATCTTGGGAGGAGTGTTGCCCCCGACCTCGATCTCGAAAGTAAACGGCAACTTGTCGGCTTCCTTCGTGACGGTCTTCGTCTCGCCGTAAGTTACGCCCTTGCCGTCCCAGCGGGTCCTATTGGCTGGCGCGGTGGCTTCCTGGTAGGAGTAAGTTACGCTGAGAACGCAGCCTTCCGGAACCTTGTTGTCTTTAGTCGAGAGCGTGACGACGTTCTTGCCGTTGTACAGGTGCGGCTGGGCGGACTTGTTGTGTTCGACTATGGCGTCCACGGCGAATTTCGCGAGCGAACCTGCAAAGTCCGCTTTGAAGAAGACATCGTACTTCTGCCGCACGATCTCCGATACGTCACCCGGCTGGGCATCCTTCCAGGTCTTTCCGCCGTCAACCGATACAGCCAGCTTGCCTTCCCCGCCCTCGAAAGCCGCCTCGACCTTGCACGCCGCATAAGGATACGGCAGGTTCAGCTTGAAGACTGCCGATCCCTGCCCTTTGGCGACCAGCTTGCCGCCCTCGGCCTTCGCGTCTTTAAGCTCAATGTCTGCCACGTCGGCGGCTTTCGAGAAGTCCGGCGTATAGACGAACTTCCCGTTGGCATATGCCCGCGGACCGTAGTGCTCCATTATGGGGCCCAGTATGGGATTATTGCGGAAGTCCTTCGTACCGCAGGAGTGAACGCCGCCTTTCTTGTCCTCGGCCACCATCATGCCGGGCTCGTTCTTCCATTCCAGACGGAGGGCGGATCCGGACCTGAGCGTCAGCAGCGGGCTGTATCCCCTGTCGCGCCCTGTAACTGAAGCCCAGCCATCCTCATGTCTGGCGACCGGGTACGGCTTGGACTTCTTACACTGGTCCGGTATGCCGTTCGGGTCGTCTCCGCAGCACATGTAACTTTCCTTCGGCACCCGGTCCTCCTTGACGGCATCCAGGACAATGGACGGGTCCGCGCCCAGATCGTCCTGCCCGGCGATGGTCTTCTTGTCCTTGGTCCAGTAATAGCACTTCAGGAACACGTCGAAGTAGTGCCACTTGTCGTCATAGTTCGTTTCGATGGTCGTGTGGCCCTGCCAGCCGCGGTAGCGGACCTGCCAGCCCGCGGTCTCGAACAGCGCCTTCAGAACCGTGTGCTGGCCGCCACACAAACCCCAGCCGTATACGTTGATCACCTTAAGGGGGCCTACGCTCTGGCCCTTCTCGGTCGGGTACGCCCTGTGGAATATGGTGCCGTGGAGGTAATTGTAGATCGCGATGGCCTTCTCGTCGTTGGTCTTCGCCCCCGAGAGTCTGAAGACGTCCTGTATGATGGTTTCCAGCGAGCTGTTGTCCACCGTTCTGTCGGTGGTGACTTTGACGGCGTCGGCCGCCCCGGAAGCGAGTCCAGACAGAAGCAGGACCGGCAGCATCGTAAGGATGGGACGCATCGCATCTCCCTCCCTGAAAAACGCGCCGGAGGCCGTGACGTCACCTGACGTCGCGCGTCTCCTCGGCTCTCCAGACCCTGTCAACCCGGACGACCCTGTGGTTCAGGCAGTCGCCCACGTAGATATACCTGTCGCTGGCCCCCGCACAGATGGGCCAGCCCAGCGGTATCTCCGGCTTCGGCTCCCGGCTCGCAGGCCCCTGGCAATCGAAATTACCGTACGCGCCGAAGCGAACGACCTCATTGTTCGCGTTGTCCCGCACCGACACGCTGAAAGTCGTGGCATTCGGGATATACAACCGGCCGAAATCGTCCACGTCGAAGCGCGGCTTGGTGCAGGCGCAGGATCCGTCGCAGCGCCATCCGCTTATCGCGCCGCACCCCGGATACATCTCCAGCATCCCCTCATAGGCCAATGGGTCGCCGCCGCGACCGCCCGAATCCAGCGGAGATTTTCTCCTGGCCCCCGACGGCCCGAACTTGAGTATTGTCCCGACCGTCGCCTGCCAGGCTTCGTCCTTCTCGTACCCCTTCGGCGGGCCGTAGTCCTTCGGCACTCCATACTGGAGCAGATATATGTTGCCCGCAAGGTCCACCCGGACGCTCCCCCCGTACCCTGACACGTAGTCCACCGCTACCGGAATTTCCTCCTGCTTGCCCTCCGGGACTTTTATCCTGCGGTCGTACTTCACCAGATCCCCTTTTTCATCATACACCCGAAGATGGCAATTGTTCGTGCCCCACACTGCGTAGACGCGTCCGCGCCAGTCCACATCCATGCCGCACACGCTCGACCCCCGTCCTGCCCGGCCGTAGAGATCGCCGTACGTGTGTTTCCCTGAGCTTTCAAGCGGTGCCGGTTTCAGCTCGCGCGTATACCGCGTCACCGGTCCGTGATAGCCGCCTTTGTCGCCCCAGGCGTAGATCATACCCCCGGGACCGATGGCCAGATCCACGGCTTTTATCGGCAGCAGCCCGCCCTCGCCCGTTTCGCCGTTGTAACGCCATACCGCACTGCCTGATCCTGTCACATAGACAAGCTCCGCCTCGCGGTCCACGTCCATGTAGCCCACGAACCCTATGGCATCCCTGTCGCGATTCAGGAACTCTTCGCCGGTCGGGGCCAGTCTGTCACCACGGTCCTCCACGCGGACCAGCGTCCCCCCGCCAGCGAGCCACAGGACCGGCGATCCGCCCGTCTCGTCCAGCGCGCACGATCCGCCGACGCTCCCCTTGAGCGGCAGCTCCGCAACGATCTTCGCCCCTTCTCCCCTGCCGGATATCTTCACCAGCTTCGCCGGTGGCAATCCTCCTCTGGAGACCGCCCGCGACACCACGAACATGTCTCCGGTCTTCCGGCTTACCAGAACCTTGTCCGGCCACGGAACTTTCGTCGCGGACAGTTTTTTCCCGTCCGGAGATATCTCGACGACTTCCTGGTTTACCAGATCTCCGACCAGGACGTTCCCCTTCGCGTCCACATCTATCCCGGCCGCGGCGGTCTTCTTGTCCCAGGCGCTGGGCATCCAATACTTCTGCTTTTCGAAATCCGGCAGCTCGATGTCATAGAATTTCTCCGCATCCTTGTCGGGGGCCGAAAGGTCCTTCCTGTATATCCTGCCCTGCGGCCAGTTGGAGTCTATGTCGGACGGTTTTTTCCCATCATAGGGAGCGGCGGCAAGGTTCGAGAGATAAGCGTATCTGCCGTCCGGCGAAAACGCGACCTGTATGCTCAGCCATCTTGCGCATCCCACCTTGCCCTTCGCCCACATCGGGACCGTCTTCAACGCGTTCGAGCCGTCCGCCTTCCAGAGGTTTATCTTGTAGTCGTGGCTGTTTACGAACGCGATGCAGCCGTCAACCATACGGTTCGCGATCTCGTCGCCGAAAACGTACAGCACGCCGTACAGGCTGTTCTGGTTTGCCGGCGTGAAATTGCCGTCGCCCGTATCCAGCAGTTTGAATCCGGAGGCCTTGGCCGGATCGGTCGAGGGCGGGTAGGGAAGCAGCGTCCTGACGTATTTGCCGTTCTTGTCAAACAGGCGCACGTGCCAGGGCCACAGGCCCGAATTGCCGTGGCTGTGGATATCGGACATCATCTTGACGTAGAGCGAGCCGTCCGCGCCGACGACCAGCCCGTTTACCGGCGCCCGATACGGCATGTCGGTCACGTTCCCGGTGTACGGGCTGGCGCCGATGATCCTGCCGAACCTCACGGACATCCCCGCCCTGACGCGCACCTTGAACGGCCCGGTGCCGGCCGGCTTGCCGAAGTCGTCCTGGCCGTCCCATTCGACGGTCTGTTCGAGTCCCGGTTTGAGCGGCGGAGGAGGGGGCCTGGTGCCGCCAAGGACGCCGGCGGCCAGATGGCGCACGACTTTTCTGCCCTCGCCATCCAGGATCGCCACCTCGACGTCCGTGGGCGCCGCCATGGCGAACGATATCCTGACCCTGTCTCCTTCCCTGGCCGCCGACGGCGGAGATGCGAAAAGCCGTTCCTCCCCGCCGCACGGCCGATGCGCTACGGCCGCGGCCAGCGCGCACGCGAGCAACGTCCTGAACAGCATCATTCCTTTCCCCCACGCCCAGGCCCCGTCCTCGGTCCGGCAAAACGGTCATCACTTGGCGAACGTATATACGTTCGCCTCCCACGGCGCGAATTCGTCCTCGAACTCCTTCCCGTCCCCCAACTCCTTCCCCGTCCGCTCGTTCTTCAGCTTCTTCACGGGCGAGGCGAATACCAGCTTCAGCTTCACCTTTCCCTCTGCGTCAGACATCCCGTCCAGCTTCCCAAATCCATCTATCGCCGCCTGCCTGCCAAGGTTCCTCACCACGCACAGCGTCATCCTGTCCCCGGTCCTCCAGAATATCGCCTCCGTCGCCCTTGCGGGACGACCGCCGACAGACAACTTCACGCGCGCCTCCACCCCAGCCTCCTTGAACAGCCCCTCCACGAAAGGCAACCATTCCTGCGACGTCCCCCCCGGCCGCTTTATCAGATACCCTATCGGCGACAGATTCAGGTATACCGCCTTCCCGTTCCGGACCACAACCGCCACCCCATTCGCGGCCTCCGCTTTAGCCCCCCCTGCCGCCTTCAGCCCGCGCTCATAAACCGCCACGTCCCTGTAAATCGCCGCCCCGTCGCTCCTCCAGTTCTTCGTGTTCACCCCGCTGTAGTCTTTCTCCCCGTCCAACTCCGTAAGCGTTTCCCCTCCAAGTATCCCCTTCGACAGGTCGCGCTCGATCCCGAACAGATCGTCCAGAGCTCCCTTCGCCCGCGCTTTCCCGTGCTCGTCGCATATCCCACACAGATAATCCGCCATCACGACGCCGCCCTTCGCGGCAAACGACTTTATCGCCGCAGCCTCAGCGTCCGACAGACAAACCGTCGCGTTAAGCAGCAATACCTTGTATCCCTCCTTCTCCAGAACGCCGTCCAGAAGATGATCCTGGTGTATGAACTTCGCCTGTATCCCGATATCCTCAAGAGTCTTCAGCCACGCGATCCGCGAATTCATGCTCGTCGAAATGTTGCTCTCGATGCTGCTGCCGCGATGGGGCCAAGTATCGCCGTGAGTTGCGGAATCCAACGCCCATATGACCTGTATGCTCGGATGCGAGTAGTATATCGCCACCGGATCGTGCGCGAACTCCGCGTCTATGATCAGCTTCGAGACCGGCCCCTGAACCTCCTTGAACGTGTCCGCCAGGGCCTTGATATGTTCCGCCACCTGCCCGTTCACGAACCACCCGTCAGGCCACCCGATAACACCCCGGTTCCCGTGCGACAGGTAGTACCATAAGAACCAGGAGTCCTGCTTCGGGTTCTTGCTGGAAAAAAACGTCTGCACGTGCGGACTCTTCTGCGTCCAGAAACTCCGCAGTATCTCGTTGTTTCCCCCGATGTCGTACGCCTCCATCCACTGCACCGCCTTGCACAGCTTCCGGTAGTCGTAACCCCCAAACGCGCACGGCCCCTGCCCCCCCACGAAACCGCACGGTACGTCCGGATCCAGCTCGTTGGCGTACCTCACCAGATCGGCCAGACACTCCGCAAACTGCGTGTCCATGTAGCTCCGCCAGTCGCACCACATGCTCAGATTCAACCTGCCCAGCGAATCAGGCTTCAACGCACCCCTGAACGCCTCGTACGACTTCGGCGATATCTCCTCGAAGCTCTTGTACGAACCCCCGTACTGCGCGTTCAGCTTCCCGATATCCCCGCCGTACATCTTCTCCAGAAACTTCCTGTAGCCGGCTATCGAATTCGGATGACCGTCAACCTCGCACGGCGAACAGAAACTCCCAAGGCTTATCTCATCGTCCAGCGCATAGGCCACCGCCGTCGAACCCTTCGCGCTCGTTATGTTCGCCTTCAGAAAATTCTTCATCGTTGCGATGGTCTGCGGGTCCGCCAGGCTGTTCGGGCGGACCACTATGTCCTTCTGCTTCTTGACCGCGCCAGCCTTGCCGCTCAAATGCAGATACCCCTTGTCCGCGGCGTGGTCCACGTAGAACAGCCACTTCGTCTCCCGGGCGAAGGCCATCAGAGCGTCGCTGCGCCTGTCTATGTGGAACCCGTGCAGATTGACCGATTCGTACAGCGCCTTGTCCCTGCGTACGTCCGTCTTGAACTGCCACGGCATGATCAGGAAGTGGTCCCAATACTTCGGCGGAGGTACCACTTTCACGGTCATAGCATCCTCGCCGCCCCAAAGGACCGCCCCCCCGCCAAGCGCGCAGGCCGCCGCCCACAGTGCGACCGTTCTCAGATAACGCATGGCCACTCCTCCTTTCCCGAACCTCAGCTCCTGTCCGTTGACCATCCCGTTCCTTTTGCCCGGTTCCCTCTGGGTCCCGTTCCGATAGCGCCAGCGCCTTTCCCAGACCGTGCGCCCGTCGGCCCGCTGGTCGCAAAACCTGCCCTCCAGTCTCCCCCCCCGCTTGCCGGTCCTTTGGCACGCCTCATTCCTCTACGGCCTGACGCTGCCGCAAACCGAATTATTGAACAAATATACACCGTGCGGGCATTGTCGGAAGCAATATTCCGTTTGCCTTCAGCCTCCGGAGTCCAATCCACAATCCTTTGTCATTCCTTCTAATAAGCACCGGAGAACCCGTTTGGCGATGGCGCCCTGCGCAAAACCGGCATTGAAGGCGCGGAATTGGAATCGCAACGTATTGTACATCAATATGTTGGCGCATCGCATCGCTCCCCTCCCCCCCATATCGGATTCGTGACTGAAACAAGCATAATTTGAGGCTGGGGTATTGGAAGCGCAAAGGCGTGGGGGCCGCGATCTGCTCTGCGACACCCGCCATCTTTCTCCTTCAGCCCGGAGGCGTCGGCAGACGTTCGCTTCTTTTTTCATCAAAAGCGGAGAATCTGAGACCTGCCGGAGATAATCTTCCTGCGCTTGGCGTGATGTTCTGTATCGCCGAAAATGCCTGGTTGAGATATACCTGAGGGCATGGGTGGCGCGATGGGAGGCGGGCCGGCAACGGCAGGGAAGGATACGGCGAGCGGAGGGCGAGGCAACATGAGCGGGACGGTTCTGATATCTCCTTACATTCAGGATGAGGGCGCCATCTGGCTGCGGGGAAACCTGCACGTGCACACCACGCGCTCGGACGGAAGTCACGATCCCGGGGAGGTCGCGGCCAAGTACGCGAGCTTGGGATACGACTTTCTGGGCTTCAGCGACCACAACGTTTT
>JAOACM010000157.1 GCA_026417845.1 Planctomycetota bacterium
TCGGGGCGGGAGGCCATGCTTGGTCCCCGCATGGACAGGGCAGTGCTGGAGATGTGGCTTGCGGAGCATTGCGCGCGCCGCCGCGACCGGAGTCGCGAGATACACGCGTTGCTGGCGCTCGAAAGCTGGCTGCGCAGGATGTGCGCGCCGCGCGGAATCGGCACGATGCGCGGGCCGGTTCCATAACCGGGGGCGCAAGAGCCTGCCCCAAAACGTCGGGGCGCATAGCTCAGGGCTCGATGTTGCCCCCCGGCCCCAAATTGGCCTGGTGGAATGCCGAGGAAGCTTCGGGTGCTGCACGGGTTTTCGAAATGGGCTATAAGATCCCCTCCGGAAACTTGCAGGAGTGGAGTTTACGGGAGAGCACACCCGAATTTCGGGCGTGGAGTTTTTGGGCGGATTTTAAGAACCTGTCCGAAAACCTGCCGCGGCGAAGCTTACGGCTTGCGATCTCGACTTCGCGGCGCTGCGGCGGCCAAGGTTTCCGCCGCGGCCCATCCGGAGGTTTTTGGACGGGCTTTAAGGAAACGCGGCGACGTCCGGAGCCGATGCGTTGGATCCGAGACAGGAAAAGGTAAGCAGGTTTTACGACGGGGTCTGGACGCGATATGTCCAGGACCGGGAGGCGGCGGAGAGGCACATGGCGGAAGTTTTTCCGCCGGAGCTTATCCGCGGCCGCGTGGCGCTGGATTGCGGCTGCGGCGGCGGGGCGTTTTCGCTGGCGCTGGTCCGCTCCGGGGCGCGGTTCGTCGTCGGACTGGATATTTCTATCGGCTCGATCCGCATGGCGCGCCGCCTCAACGCCGCCGGGCGGCTCGAATACATCGTCGGCAACATGGAATCGCTTCCATTCGGCGACGGAAGGTTCGAGGTCATATGGGCCTGGGGATCGGTCGAGCACACCGCCGATCCGTGGCGCGCGATGGCCGAGCTGGATCGCGTACTTGCGCCGGGAGGGAGGATGCTGCTTGCGCTCTACAGGCGGACGCGGCTTTCGCCTCTGCACGGCGCTATCCGTGCGGCCTTCTCGTCGCTGCCCCGGCGCCTGCACGCGCCGCTGTCGCGGGCCGGGGCGGCGGTCCTGTCGCCGGTCATACGTCTGTTCAGGCGGCGCGAGAAGATGCGGTCCGGAGAGGAACTGGCCGGTGTCGTCCACGACTGGTTCTTCGTGCCTCTCAGACACCATTTCGATCCGGCAGAGGTAAGGCGCCGGTTCGTCGAGCGCGGCTACGCCGAGGAGCTGTTCGTACCGGCGACAGGGCGTTTCGATTCGAGCTCGCATTTCATCATACGCGTCAGGAAGGGTGCCCGGCGCGGAGAGATATCTGGAACGATGCCCTTTAGAACCTGTCCAGAAACTACCTGCCGGGCAGTGGGGGAACACTGAGCGCGTAAGCCGAGCGCCGGAGGTTTTCGGATAGACTCTCAGGCGGGAAGCATGTCGGTAATCGTGCCGGCGGGTCGGATAAAAGGCGCGAGGGGGCGAAGCTGATGGAGTTGGACGTACTGCTGATAAATCCGCCCGGTGGACACTACGCCGAGAGATGGAAAAGACGCGCCGCCATGCCGCCGCTGGGGCTGGCGTATCTTGCCGCCGCCGCGCGACGGGCTGGATTCGCGGCACGCATCCTGGATGCAGCGGTGTCGGGCGGTTCCGCGAAGGAGATGGAAGAAGCGATCCGGAAGGCGGCGCCGCGCACCATCGGCGTTACATGCTCAACGGAGAACCGGTTCGCCGCGGCGGAGACGGTCCGGGCGGCGCGGCGGGTGGCACCCGGCGCATGGATCGTGATGGGCGGTCCCCACGCCTCGGCCGACGCCCGCGGAACCCTGGAAAACATCCCGGAACTTGACGCCGTGATAAGAGGGGAGGGCGAAGTGCCGCTGGCGGCCGCGCTTGACTTCCTGCATCGTGGCGGTTGCTGGGAGGATGTGCCGTCGTTGACCTGGAGATGCGGAGGAACGATCGTCGCAAACCCTGGAAGAACCGCGGGGGTGTATACCGCTCCGCTGGATGAGCTGCCGCCGCCCGCGCGTGATCTGCTCCCCATGGACAAATACCGTTTCTTCCTGGATGTCCCCGGTCGCGGCAGGCTCAGGGCTGCACATGTCATGACGTCCCGCGGCTGCCCGTGGCGCTGCCGTTTCTGCATAGCGCCAGTGCTGTTCGGTCACCGCCCCCGGGCGGCCTCTCCGGAGCGTGTCGTGGCCGAAGTGGCCGAGCTCCGCGACCGCTTCGGCGCCGGAGCGGTGTGGTTTTTCGACGACACGTTTACCTTCGATCCCGACAGGGTGGCGCGTATCTGCGAGCTTATGCTCTCCAGCGGTCTGGATATGCCCTGGTTCTGCGAGATACGCGCCGGCTCGTGCGGAGAACGCCTGCTCCGACTCATGCGGAGGGCCGGATGTTTCTCGGTTGGAATAGGCATCGAATCCGGCGACGACAGGGTCTTGGAGCGGACAGGGAAGGGGATATCCGCTGCCGAGGCGGAGGCGACCGTCCGCCTGTGCGACAGGCTTGGCATCCGCGCCGTGGCGTTTTTCATACTTGGACACCCCGGTGAGACCATGGACGAAGCGGAGCGGACGCTGGCGCTGGCCGAAAGGCTCCCGGCCTCCTGCGAACGTTGCCTGTCGCTGATGCGGATATATCCAGGGACGGAGATCGAGCGACTGGCGCTGGCGGAGGGCGCGCTGCCGGCGGACTTCTCGTGGTGGGAAGAGGGAGTCGCGCGGGAGGCCGGGCTTGCCGCCTGCCACGGCCTGGTGCCCATTTACACGGGTAATCTGTCGTGGGAGGAGGTCGGGAGGCTTCTGGCGCGATGGTCCAGAACCAACGGAGCAGGATTCTGGCGGCGCGCGTGGCGGGCGATCCTTTCGGTGCGTTCCCTTCACGAAGCCGGGCGCCTGGCAAGGATGGCCGCCGGGTGCCTTGGCTGCCGTCCGTTGAAATCCGGACGGTCCGGCGGCGAACCGGACGCCTCCGCCGGGAAACGCGGCCGCTCCGCATATAAGCCGCCCGTATACGATTGGGATCCTGGCGGGGCGGGCGGAGGGTCCGTAGCGTCCGGCAGAGCGTCCGGCGCCGCGGACAGCGGATCGGGCATATCAGTTCGCGGAGCGGGCGCCTCTGGCGAGGTACCGTAATCGTTTGCCGTCCCGTACCTCTGGGGCACAGGGGGGCAGAGTGTATGTGGTGCAGCGCTATTGTTGACCCGCTTGAGCGCGCCACTACAAGTAGCCCTGCCTGAACCAGGCAAACAATTGCGATTTGCCGGGCGCGGCTGGCGACGGGGCGGGCGTACGCGGCGACGGGGTCGAGGCATTGGCTGGAAGGCCTGCCGCTCCGGCCGGAGGCGCGGGTAAGTCAGTCGGCCCGGTATCGGAGTCAAGCAGGTGAGGAAGGCGATCCGCGCAATCTTCTGCGGGCTGAGCTATGTCCTCGGCCGGACGCGGACCGTCGCCGGTCCGCTCAGAGTGTGGGTGGAACCTTCGACGGAGTGCGGTGGCGGTTGCGGCTTCTGCCCCGTCGGTCTGGGGCTGGTGCCGACCGGGATGTGGATGTCGGCCGAAACTTTTCTGCACGTCGCATCCGGCCTCCCGGAAAACTGCGACGTCAACCTGCACCACAGGGGCGAGCCGCTGACGCATCCTGACGCTCCAGCCATGGCCGGGGCGCTCGCCGCCGCCGGCCACAGGGTGCGGATCAACACCAGCGGGATGAGGCTCGACCCTGAGACGCGCGCGCGGCTTCTTGAGAGCAGGGCGCATGTGATATCTCTGTCCTTCGATGGACCGGGACGCGGCCGCTACTCCAGGCTACGCCCCGGCTGCAACTACGAAACGGTAATGGCGAATTTCAGGGCTATGCTGGCCGAACGACGGGGGCGTCTACCGCGGCTGGAGGTTGAAACCATTTTGTTCCCCGATCCTGATATGGCCGATCCGAGCCGCACTGCCGTGCAGATACGCGCCGCGTTCGCCCCGTTCCGTCCGGATGCCGTGATTCTCCGCCCGCCGCACTCCTGGGACGGCAGCATAGGCCCTTGCGGCGGCGCATCCGGCACGGATGGTCCGCTTCGCGCAAATGGTCCGCCGGCTGGTGGAGGCCCGTTTGTGGAGCGGCCGTCTTCAGGAAGGACCCCGGCTGAAAGTCGGTTCCGCCGCTGCTGCCACCACCTGTGGACTACGCTGGTCGTATTCGCCGACGGCACCGTTACTGTCTGCCCGCAGGACTATTCGGGCAGGCTGGCCATCGGAAGTGTAAGAGACAATGTGCTGGGTGACATCTGGAACGGCCCCCGGATGCGTGAGCTGCGAGCGATGCATGCGTCGGGCCGCATAGCCGGCCTCGATCCGTGCGGAAGTTGCCCTGTCCCCTCCACGGGCGACCGCGCCGGACTCGTCCGGCGACTGGCCGACTGGCTTTTTCCCGGCAGGACGCAGCGGCCGATCCCGTCCTGGCCGCCGATGTCGCCGAAAAAGGCTGCGCGGTTCGAAGCGATCCGGTCGGCGCTGCCGCCGCTCGGGCGTTGGCTGGACGCGGCCGTCGGCGCCGGAGCTATAGCTGCCGCGCTGAGGGACGGGCGGCGATGGACGTATATCGAGGCAGATCCCGCGGCGCGCTCCGCCGCCTCGGCGCTGCTCAGGAGGGAGGTCCTCCCGGAGGAGCGCCTGGACGGCCTGCCGGATGCTTCCTTCGATGGGGTGCTCCTGTCCGACCGGCTGGAACATGTAAAGGACGACGCCGGGTTGCTCCGTCGCTGCGCGCGCCTGCTCGCGCCGGGCGGATGCATGATCGTCACCGTACCGGTTGCCGGACGGTTCCTTTACCGCCTCAGGCGCGCGCTGGGAACGAACGATGCCGCGCTTGGACATGTGCGCGAGGGTTATACGGCCGCCGGGCTGGCGGCGCTTCTGGATGCAGCCGGACTCCGCGTGGATGCAACGCGCCTGTTCGCCGGTCCGGCCGCGGAGATCGCCGATGCGCTCATGGTGGCCGCCGCGCGGGCTTTGGAACTTCGGACCGGGCTTCCCTGCGGCACCTCGCCCCGGACAGGTCCGCTACCGGCCGCATACATCGCGGCGGCGACCGCTTCCGATTCCGGTCCGTCCGTAAAAATCCTGCGGTATGTCGCCCCCACCCTCTTCGCTGTCATACGCTTTTTTGACAGGCCGCTCGAGCGCCTCTGGGGCCACGGCCTGCTTATCGTGGCTAAAAAGCCGTGAGCCGGACGGAGGAGCGAGGCGACTGCCTGCAGTGCCCGGATGTCGGGAGCGCGGCGCCCGAGCGCGTCCGCTTGTTGTGACGCCATCGCTATCCCATTCGGGCGCACCGCTGCAAACAGCGGTCGCAACCTGAGCGCGGTGAACAATTATCACATAACCGGGCGCTTACCGGAGTCCCTGAACGTAATTGTTTGCCGTATCCATATGTGGGGTCGCAGCGGGCATGGTGCATGGCCATAAATGCGTGGATCTCCGAGCGGCCCCATTTGCAGTAGCGCCACTGTTGCGCCGTTCGGGCACGCCGCTGCAGTAGTGCTGCCCGAACGCGGTAAGCAATTACACTTTGGACAGATTCCAGGGTGAGGTGGCGACGCTCGCGCGGACGGGGGGCAGCAGCCGCCGGAGGGGAACGGCCTGCGCCCCTTCTGCTTCGAGCATATTCAAAAACTTCTGCGGCACCCGGGGGTTCCGCAGTGTCCAGCCCGGTCCATCCGAGGGTTTTTCCGGACAGGCTCTTCAGCCTTTTTTCGGACGCAGCGTCACGTTGTCAATGAGTCTGGTCTTGCCTATGTAGACGGCTATCGCCGCCAGGGCCTCGTTTTCTATCGTGGAGATATCGTCGAGCGTTATCGGATCCGCAACGGCGATATAGTCCACCTCTATATCCGGCTCGCGCGCCAGGATATCGCCCATGACCTTGAGCAGCGGCATGGTCTTGCGTTCGCCGGCATCGAACCTGGCCTCGCATTCCTTCAGAGCTCTGGATATTGCCAGCGCCTGTTTCCGCTCAGCCGCGGACAGGTACGTATTCCGGCTGGACATCGCCAGGCCGTCAGGTTCGCGGACCGTTTCGCACCGCACTATCTGGACGCCCATGCACAGGTCGCGGTTCATGCGTTCGATTATCACAAGCTGCTGGGCGTCCTTCATTCCGAAATATGCCCGGTCCGGGCGGACGATTCCAAAAAGCTTGGCGACGACCGTGGTCACTCCGCGGAAATGGCCCGGTCTGGATATTCCGCAAAGCCTGTTGGAGAGCTCGCATACCTCGACGAACGTCCTGTGGTCCTCCGGATACATATCCTCAGCGGCCGGATGGAAGACGGCATCCACCCGCTCGGCCTCGCACATCTTCGCGTCCTTCTCGAAGCACCTCGGGTAACGGTCGTAATCCTCGCCCGGCCCGAACTGTGTCGGATTGACGAAGATGCTGACCACCACAACATCGTTTTCCTTCCTGGCTCTTCTTATCAGCGACATGTGTCCCTCATGAAGCGCTCCCATGGTGGGCACGAAACCTATCGTTTTGCCTTCGCGCGCGGCCCGCTTCGACCATGCCGTCATCTCTTCAGGCTTCCGCAGAATCTCCATCCTTCGAACCCTCCAGTCAGTTTGTCCTCCCAGTCCCGCTGGTAATTGCTCGACGCGCTCAGGTCGCGCCGCTCTCCGCGGTGGCGCGCCCGAGCGGGATAACAATGGCGCCATAATAGCAGATACGCTCAGGCGCCGCGCCCACAATTGCCAGTAGTTTTCGGATGGACTCTTATGAAAACGAACGGCGCAACCTCGCCAGTATGTCCAGCCCCATCTCAATCGTCCTGTCCGGCACGGCGTAACTGATCCTGAAGTGCGTATCGCGCATAGAAAACGCGCCGCCGGGTACCAGGAGGAGGTTTTCGCGAATCGCCTTGGAGACGAACGCTTCGCCGCTTCCCCCGGGCGCCTCCGGGAATACGTAGAAAGCACCGCCCGGCCGTCTGAAGGAATATCCGGCCGCCGCCAAGCCCTCGCAGATGCGATCGCGCTTGCGGCGGTAGGCGGCCACTGGACCTGAAAGGTCGGCCTCCA
The DNA here is from genome assembly GCA_026417845.1 of Planctomycetota bacterium. Lineage (GTDB taxonomy): Bacteria > Planctomycetota > SZUA-567 > H5-PLA8 > CALKMO01 > CALKMO01. The sequence goes on from JAOACM010000157.1 coordinate 7,078, forward strand.
GCGCGGCAAGGGCCGCCTTCTGCATCGGCGCCGGCGCGTTGACGAACGTAAACTGCTGCAGCTTGCACATCCCTTCGATCAATTCGGCCGGCCCCGTCGCATAGCCCACGCGCCACCCGGTCATCGCAGCTGACTTCGAAAAACCGTTCACCACTATGGTTTTATCGTACAGGACCCCGAACGAAACGGCCGGGGCGTCATACGAAAACATGTCGTAGACTTCGTCAGATATGACCAGCCAGTCCCTGCGTCGCGCAAGGTCGGCTATCCTGCGCATCTCAGGCTCCGGTACGACCGCGCCGGTAGGATTGGCGGGGGAGTTCAGGATCAGTACGCGACTCCGCGGCGTGGCGGCCGCCTCGATACGCTCCGCCGTGGCCAGGAAATCCGGGTACGTATCGTAAAAGACGGGCTCCCCGCATGCCATACGCACAAGGTGCCTGTAGCTGACGAAATGCGGGTCCGGCACCAGCACCTCGCATCCCTCGCCAACGCAGGCCCATATGGCCAGCGTCAACGCTCCGGACGTGCCGCAGGTCACCATGCAGGCTTCCGGCCGGTAGCCGTGCCTCCTTGCGACGCTTTCGATTATGGCGCGACGAAGCTCCGGAATACCGGGCGACGGAGTGTATCTGTTGAAACCGGACCGGATCGCCGATACCGCGGCCTCCTTGAGCGCGTCCGGTACATCGAAGTCAGGCTGCCCGATGGAGAAATCCACGGGAGACTTCAAAGTCGCGGCCAGGTCGAATATCTTCCTGATTCCGGATGCCTCAATCTTCAGCGTGCGCTCCGCCAGGTACTTCGAGCAATCCCCGCCCATTCTTTTCTCCTCCGTCCGTCCCGCCATATGGCGGCAGGACCTCAGCCGGCCGCCATGGAAGTCCGCCCACAGGGGGTCCCAAAGCTTTACATGCAATTGCCTGCCGCGTCCAGCTCCCGGGCACAATCGTCCGCAGATCCGGCGCCGGAGCCTCGTGAAACCCGGTCGTTCCTCTCTCTATCGAGTTTTCAGTCACGCATTGGGAGATCCTGGCAGGATGGAAAAGCACCCTTCGCATCCCGGGGCGTGGCGACCTGCATTTCGCCGGAGCCTTATGGCGATATCGAAAAGCCCATTAGGCTCTGCCGCTTTGCGTAAGGAGGTGGCGACCGCATCATACCGGCTTCCAGCCCGGGAGGGCGGGCATCCGGCCTGTTGCGCGTCCCAGCTGGCGGCACTTACCGCCGGCGTCATCCGTTACTGCCGCTCGCCTCCCGGGCGCACCATGGCAGGCCGGCGATCTGCGAGGCGGCGGAAGTACTCGAAGGCCCCGCGGACAACTGTCCGCCCCGGTTCGCCAGTATACTGGACGCGTCCGGCCTCCTCCCACGCCGCCCGCGCCTCCGCCTCCAGCGCGTCTCCCGCTCCTGGGATCGGAGCCTTGCCCGTTCCGTCCCACCCCCCGGGGCGCGCCTCGGAACCATCGCTCGACTCCAAGTCGCTCCGTTTCCCGGCCTTGGGCGTTTTTCCTCCGGCCCCCGTGCGATCTTTCTCTCCAGCCCCACCTCCGGGGTCAACTTCGGACCTCGAGCCTGCGCCCGATCCGGTCTCGGCGTCGCCGTCCGCGCCGGCGCCCTCGCCCGCGCCGGAACGGGCCTCTGAGGCCGCCAGATTCAGGGCCAGCGCAAGCATCGCGCGCGGCTGAACGTCGCCCGGAGATGCCGCCGCCATCAGACGCAGCTCGCTCAGCATCGCCCCCCACAACTTTCGGTTGAGGCGGACATCGCGCCCGCCGGAAAGCAGCA